>DASPKH010000409.1:0-9779 GCA_035628175.1 Patescibacteria group bacterium | reverse complement strand
AAAATTTTAAATTTTCAGCCCCGTCTTCGATGTGGTTTTAAAAACAAAATCCACGCCTTTCATCTTTTTCGCCGCAAGCAGATACTTCCTAAAATCCCGCGTATTTGGCGTTTCTAAAGCTACTTTATCCAAATGATACGCTGGGACGCCCGGCTGCGCGTGATGCAGCTCATGCAAATTAAAATTCAGCAAAATCATCCGTGCAAAAACTGCATTAAAACCCAGGCTCCGTGTGTACGGAATCTGCTCCACATACCGCACCGGCTGCACATCCTCGCCACCCGAAACCGGAATATCAATATGCGAATGCTGGCTCAGAATAATAATATCCGAAATCATTAAACTGAAAAAATATGCCAGCCCGAGATTCACAAGAATCCACTTCCCAAAAAGCACGAATATTGCTGCATAAAGCGCAAGCAAAAAAACTTGGTTTCTAAAAACTCCGTTTAACTTAGCCTCAGGCAAATACTTCTTCAGCTTCGTGCGATTCCAGTAATTTCCCAGACGATAGCCAATCGTAAACAGCGGGAAGCCGATGCGCCACGACACATTCACAAGCGCACTCGTAAGCCTGCTAAATTCCGATGAAACCGTGCCTTCCGTTGTCGGGTCTTTATCGCGCCAGCCAGTCCAGCGGTGATGCAGATTGTGAATCGCTGTCCAGCTTTTAAAAGGAATAAAGCTCAGAAAACCGAAAACGTGACCAAAGATTTTATTCAGCATCCGGCTTTTAAAAAAGCTGTAATGCCCGGTCTCATGCAGCAGGATAAAGCACTGAAAAAAGAAAATCCCGAGCAGCAATTGCCCGGAAAACCACATTGCCCAGTGCGAACTTTTTAAAGAAAGCGCAAGGCCGCAAACGGCGAAAATTATGGGTAAAATCAGGTGCGCAATTGCCAGCACATTACTCGCCATCTGCCGTTCTGTTCCCGCCTTTTTAAAAGCTGTTTTCTGCAACTGATTCTCCATGAGCTTCACTGAATTTTTGTAAAAAAACTTCCCGCACCGATTCAACATGTTCTACCAGATTCTCTACACTCCAGTCTCTTGTTTCAATCATTTTCAATAGCTCCACGCGCACCGTTCCGCTTTTAAAAACCGCGCCTTCGAGTGAATTCACCGCGCGCGGAATATGAAAATACACCGGCTGCACCGGCAAACTGCAATTAATCGCCATGTGATAAATCCCCTTGTTGAACGGCGCAACTCCATGCACAAATTCATGTACGCCCTCCGACGACGCAAACACCGAACAGCCCTCCTTGATAATTTTCAGTTCCGTGTTTTTAAAAAACTTCATGCGTTGTTCCATATCCTTTTTTAAAGGAATATAGAGCGTGCCAATTGCTAGCGCAGAAATCGTCATTGGCACAAATTTGTACGTTTTTACCGACAGGATAAACCGGTTATTCGTTAGCCCAAGCGCTGTAATTATCAGCACATCAAGATACGAATTATGATTGAATGTATAGAAAACCTGCCGTTTCGGATACGCACTTTTCGGCGGCAAAATGAGCGTTACGCCTATGAGTTTTAAAATCAACCGCGACGAATATGCAACAAGAAATCGGCGGTTAAAATCCATTAGTAAGCCAAAGGAAATTACGCGTAACATCAACGCAAGACTTCCCGTCGCGCTCATAATAAGAAACGCAACAAGCGCACGATAATAAACGATTAGTTTTTCCTGCATACCACCGTCTGCATTGATAAGTTTAAATGTTTTTGCAAAAGCAAAATCGGAGTTAATAAAAATTGCCCGGCGAAGTAGGGCGCTATGATTTTATCCAAATTCAAACCCTTGCCAATCGTTTTAAAATACGCGCCTGTGAAGATGTAAAAGTATGGCGGAAACGCGCCATACGGCAGATAGTTCTCCACAACGAAACCATTGTTCTCGAGCAGTTTTAAAAATGTTTTTTTGCTGTATAGCGCAGTGTGTTGCGGCGCCTGAACGCCCGGCCATTTATTTTTAAAAAGCTTAAACGTTGTCGAATCCAGGCGCGGAACTTCGATGATTAATTTGCCATCATCCTTTAGAACTTTTTTTGCCATTTCAAGCGAGCGATTTGGGTCGTAGCAGTGTTCCAAAAAATGCCACATCGTCACCAAATCCTGTGAATTTTCGGGAATCGGGCTTTCATAAAATAACCCTTCGTAAAAATTTATTTTTTCAAAACCGGGATAATCCAGGCCTTCTTTAAAGTCCACACCGCTGATTTTACAATGATACTTTTCGTGCAGATACAACAGGAAGGTTCCCACAGCACAGCCAACATCGAGCACGGCTGTCTTACTGTTTAAATTCACAAATTGCCGCACGAGTTTTTCCTTGTCGCGGTCGTGTTTCTGCATTGCCCATTCGTACAGTGGCGTCAGAATTCCCCAGTCCTTTTTCTTGCGGTGTGCGATGTATTCGCTGTCGTAAAACTCCTTGATTTGCTCCACCGGCAGACGCGGATTCTGGTACACAAGCTCACAATTCCTGCACTGCACGTACAAAAACTCGCCTTCTTTCCCAGTCAAATCATCTTCACCAACGAGGAATTTCTCGGATTCATCTGCACCGCACGTGTAACACTTCACATTCTCAAATGAAAAGCGCGGCGGGTTTTTGAGCGTCGAAATATATTCAGTTGCATTAAAATTCATAGTTGCACCAATACTCTCAGAATGAGAAAATATATCAAAATTGCGTAGGGAAGAATCGTTTTCAAACGTGTCTTATCTTTTAAAATCAGTGCGAAAATTATTACGCCAATTGCTGCGAAAAACGGCGCAAAAACAGATGCTTGATTAGCACAAAATAGCAGTAAGTTTCCTACTAAAAAAATCGAGAATATCACCCAGCTTTTAAAAGAAAACTCTTCATCATCAAAAACTTCAAACAGCAAAAATGCCGGTAAAAGTGAAGCGGGAATCAATACTTGAGTTAGCAAACTTTCTCCATTTTTAAAAAACGCAAAAAGCAAAAAACACAGGAATGGATACTTTAAAAGTGGCAGAATGAAACTCCATTTCCTCTTTTTAAAAAGTGTGAAATACGCTGCGATATTCAATGCTGTAAATATCACAAACGCAACCGCAATTTCAGTTTTTAAAAGCCATACAGCACATAGCAAAAACGCGAGATAGCCAATGAGAAACTGCCGTAGAAGCACAAAGTTTTCCGGCTGCACATAATCGCGGTTTACTTTTAAAATATCATGCTCACGGCTCCATAAATCGTCAAAAAGGCGGAAGCCAAAAAGCAAAAAAGAGATGATAAAAAAGCTTTTAAAAACGTCTCCCGCATTCTCAAAATCGGGCTGCGCATATGCAACAAGATACACAGCCAGCGGGAAAAAGACAGCGGGCTTAAACCGCTGTTGTATGTACGTCTTCAGTGTGTGCAGCATTTTTAAAAATCTCACCGCGGTCGGCAAATAATTCAATCTCGTCGCCATCTTTAAAAATTGTGGTGGCATTGGGTACACCAACTACTGCCGGAATGCCAAACTCGCGTGCGACAATTGCGCCGTGTGACAGCATCCCGCCACGCTCCACAATCAGCCCGGAAATCAGCGGGAAAATACTCGCCCAGCCCGGGTCAGTCTGCCGCGTCACGAGAATGTCGCCACGCTCAATTTTGTGCAATTCCATCACCGATTCCAGCACACGGACTTTCCCTTTTATAAAGCCGCCGCACGCTGACAAACCCGTGACTTTCTCATCCGAGTTGCTATTATTCTTTTTTAAAGCAACCTGATGGGGTTGTGGATATTCACCGAGATACGAAGAAAAATCATCAGGAAAAACCTGCGCACTGTTTTTTGCGAACTGTTCTTTTCGCAATTGAATAATCTGCGCAAGTTGTTGTGGAAGCATATCAGATGCTGTAAGGTTTTCTGCGATTTCGCCCCACTTTACAAAGAAGATGTCTTCAGCTTCGATAATGAGGCCTTTGGCTTTAAAAGCCGCGCCAATTTTCAGCGCAATTGTTTTAAAGCGGTAGTATAAAAGCGCCTGCTTTAAGCGCACTCGCTCACGCGCTGAAATTGCCTTAAAGCATAATTTTATCACAGTATGGAGCAACGAAATTTCAGCAAGTGCAAGCGGAAAAACAACTGCTTTTTTCTTTAAAATCTTCCTTTTTAAAGAACGCAATAAAACCTTACGTTCCTCATTTTTTGCGCTAATAATTGCTTCAGGATTTTCGTGGTTTTGTGCGACGTAATTCTGCAAAAGCTCAATAAATTTCTCCGGCTCCTCGCAGTAATTTTTCTCCGTGAACATGAGCTCGCCGGAGCAGCGAAAACCCCAGTTTTTTAGATAATCTTCAATAGAGTTTCTTGCGGCAAAATGCTTTTCATCAGCCGCAAGCCTTTTTAAAAAATTAGTTGCAGTTTCACTTTTTAAAAGCTGGAGCGTGTGCGAATCCTGTTTGATTAATTCCGCAATTTTCCATGTTTCGGTTACTGGTTTACTGCTAATTAAATCGGGAATTGCAGAAATCAGTTTGTTGTGAACGGACTGTGCATCACCACCAAACAGACGTTTGCACACCAAACCCAGAACACCGTGAAATACCATTGCAAAAAAGTCCGCAAGTGATGCACGATACCAACTGTGCATACGGATTTCGATGAACTGGTGAAAGCAGTCGCGCAGCTCATGCAGCTCGATTGCTGTAAGCGATTTCGCATGAAAATCATCGGCCGCTTGTTCAAATTCACATACGTTTTTTTCTAATTGCCGGTTCAGTTTTGCAAAGCTTTTTACAAAATTTGCAGCGTTTTTAAAAGAGCGTTTTTCGCGCAAACTTTCGTCAGATTCCTGGTAACCGACAAAGTTGCTGAAGGACTTGGAAAGCAGGTTTGCAAAGGGCGACGCAGCGATAACATTCTGTATGCTTGACATGTTGTAATACATCTTGCAGCCAAAGATACCAATAATATTTGTGTAATCGGGTTCGAGCCGGAGAATGGACTTTTCGGGCACCTGCAGCAGGCGTGACAGGTTTTTAAAATAGTGGTAATATGACTCGCGCGCGATGGAGTAGAGCAGTGGCGTAATCGGCCCAGGATAGTTTTCATTCACGTTTGTATTCGACCAGAAAACGCGCTTTTTTTCTTTTAAAGCGGTAATCGGCCGCGCCTGAACAATATGCGTTTTCCCGTTTTTAAAAACCCATTCAATGTCGAGCGGCGTTTGGAAAAAGTGCTCTAATCTCAGTGAAATTTCATACAATTCCTTAAAAGAAAATGGCGGAGTTTCATCAGGAATTCCATCACTTTTTTTGCAATGAAAACGCTCCGGATTTTCCTCGCCGGAAACAAGTTTTTCGCCATGGTCTGCGACGTATTCGCACAGCATCGAGTCACTTTGAGCAAACGATTTAGTGAACAAAACCCCTGCAAAATCCGGCTCAATCAGCTCCTGAATCACTACGCCCATTCCGGCTAATTTCACGCCCGACGTCTGCTCGTACACACCGACATTTTCTTTAAAGTATGATTGCCAGCATTTGATAATATTCTCTTTTAAAATATCAATAGTTGCTTCGCTGATGAACGAAGAAAGCTGTCCGGCAAATGAACTTCCGGCAGAATCTTCGCCGACAGCCGAGCTGCGAACCATGTATTTTGGGGCGCCAATCTCTTTTAAAAAGCCTGCAATTTCCTGCTCAATTTCTACCGGAAAAACCTGTATTTCGTGCCACTTTTTAAAAGCTGAAGATGTAATAACAAATCCGCGTGGAACGGGGAAGCCTGCACGCATCATGCGCGAAAGATTGTACGCTTTCGCGCCTGTACCTTCGAGCTTTATTTCGGCGTGTAATGGAATGCAGTGCATCATCTTTTAAAAGCTCCTTTTGATTTTGAGCGACACTAAAAGCAGTGAAAATACAATGTGCGCAAAACTTGCAATGAGGAATAATTGCACAGCTTTTACAACTCCGACATCACTGAGAAAAAAGTACAGAAGCGAAATCCCAAACGCTGAATCCGTTTTGTCTAAGAGCGAAAAAAGCAGTCCGTTTTGCGTTGGATTTTCGCCGGGCGCGATGCCGAGTTTCCGTTTTAAGAAAGAGTTCGGCAGTTCAAAAAGCATGTATGCGAGCCCGAGAATTGTACCAATAAGAATTGCTTTTAAAAGCGGTAAATCCCGCGCAAAAATTGGTGTAATAGCTCCGTTTAAAATTGCCAGAAGCACAAATCCCCGCCACGTTTTATTCTGCCCAAAAAGCTTAGCCGAAACCGGTATTTTTAAAAATGGCAGCACATCTTGTTTCACTAAAATCATATGGATGATATTAGAGATGATAAGTGGGAAAACGAGTATGTTGAGGTGGTGCAGCATAGCGTTTACAAAGTTTTTAAAAGCTCCAGCATGCGCATGGAGTTTTTAAAAATACGGGGCGCAAATTCATACTTCATCAGGATACTTCCCGTGAGGTAAAATGACACGCGCGTGACGAGAAATTCCTTCAACGCATATTCGTAACCGCATTTCCAATCGCTCCAGATTTCACCCCTTTTACAAAGGGAAAAGTGAAAATGGAGATAGTTTTTAAAAAGATTTTGGTCGAAATTTTCTGGCATTGCAAAGCTCAGGAATTCCACAATATCACGGTGCGGAATATTCACAACAGCTAACTCCCAATCGTAGAAGCATGGCGTTCCATCTGTGCGGACTGCTGTATTGCGTGGGTTGCAGTCGTTGTGGATGATTGTTGGTGCGATTTTTACAGCAACAAAATTCTGCTCTAAATTTTCAATCATCTGCAGCATCTGCGCAGTCTGCTCTGGCGAAATGAGTTCGTCGTCTTCACCTGCAAGCTCCACCATTTTGCGGTACAGCGGCGCCGCATTCCACGGTTTGAAGCTCCTAATTTCGGGCAAATCTTTTAAAAGGCTATCATCAGAAAATACCTGGTGAATTTCAGTAATTGCGCGGATTACATTTTCAATATATTCAGGTTTCCATGCTTCCGGGCTATTTTCAGAATTGAATAAAATGAGATTTTCGCTTTTCAAAAACTCTTGTATGAAAAGGTAAATTTCACGCTTTTCATCAATGTGTTTGCCGTAAAATTTAGGTGAATACTGTGGCCTGAGCTTGTGCAAAAGTTCGTAGAGAAGTATCTCTTTTTTGTGGCAATTTTTGTATTCCAGATCACTTTTAAAAGCAGAAATAAGGTCGGCAAGCTCGGTATTTATCGCAGCTGCCATAAAGTGCAGGCCTTTAAAAACTTCCTCGTCGAGCGGCTTGCTTTTTAAAAGGAAACGCTCGGTTTTTGCCTCGGAGCTTTCCGTTTCGTTGTGTGTGATATCGAACGGGTAAAAGCCGATGAGCTTATTGCTGATGCGGCTCGTGAGATTCATGAGAATGCCGTTGTCCACGACGCCCGAGTGCAACATGGCCAGCGACTGAATCTGCCTGTTTTTAAAACTTCCGTTGAGACACGTTTCCACGAATTTGCGGTCAATTTCCGCTTTTAAAAGCCAGTTTACGGGTTTATTGCGGCCGAGCTTTTCGTGCGCTTTAGCGAACTGTCCGGAAACGATGGCGGCATAGGTAGAGATTTCGAGTGAGAGCGCAAAACCTGCGATGAGTTGTGCAAAGCGGACCATTTTTCCGTTGCCAAAGCAGTTCATCAGCTCGAGTGCTTCGCGCTGGCATTTCAGGTGCGTGCCACCGCCGATGGTGCCGATGACGAGCGTTGGCAGATTGAGCGAAAGATACAGTCCTTCGTCAGTTTTTTCAACGTTTAAAATACCGCACGCGGATTCATGGATACTGCCCAAATCCTGTCCCGTCGCCGCAAAAATCGCCGCAATTGCATTGGCGACATTGATATTATAGCCAACCATGCTGTCGAGGCGGCTCATAGCGAGCGATTGGTTGAAACAGCGAACGATGTCGTCGGAAGTCGTGCGGAGAATTTTATTGATGACGTCTTCGCGCAGATGAGTTTCGGCAACAACGTGAATTCCGCGCCCGTGATTGATGGAAAAGCCCGAGACCTTTTTGTCCGAGGCGCCATTTCCTTCAATGACGTAATGCACGATTTCGATGGATTTCTGCTGCTCGAAATTCTTTTGAATCCACAACGTTGCGTGCCACGTGCAGGCGGTTGACATGTTTTGCCCGGTGGCGTCGCCTGTCGTATACACGAATTTCAGATGGACGCTTTTGCCTACGACGAAGGTCAGGATGGAAGTCAGTTTTGCGTGGTTGGAATACTGTTCGGCGACGTGCTTGATATTGTCGAAATTCGCTTCTATCCACGTTTTAAAAATGGCGCTTTCGTGCAGGTTTTTAAAAATGAACATCGGTGTGCGAATCATCTTCTGGTGCAGCACATATGCAGAAAATCCACCGCTCAGCGAAAGTGCCTTTGCGCCACGATTCATGCTGGCGACGAGTGCGCCTTCGAGCGTTGCGGCAAGCGTGTAGACCATTTCGCCGGCATCGTTATTTTTAAAAAGCAGCGGTCCGACCAGCCCGACGGGGATTTCCACCGAACCCACAAGCGACTCGATATTATTGCGAATATCGCCGGCTGCAAAGTTCGTTTCAGCAATGCCCGCGATATGCATATCCTGCGCTTTTAAAAAAGCGAGGCGCATTTGTGTGGCAGATTCTGTTACGAGTCCACGGCCGGGAATTATCGGGTATTCTGTATTCACTTTATAAATATTTCGTTTAAGTATAAACTATACTTATGGCAACTTACAAAGATTCTTTTTAAAAAGCAAGTATATTTTTAAAGAACTTACAAATAATTTACTTAAACAAAAAAAGGCGCTTTAAAAAAGCGCCTTGCGTGGATATCATTCTTTTGAAAAAAATTAGTCCTGAAGCCCGGATAGTTCCATAATCTTTGCAAATTCCTCGCCTGTTACCGGCATTACCGAAAGGCGGGATTGCCGTATGAGGCTAATATTCTTAAGTTCCGGCGTTTGCTTCATTACTTCAAGGTTCACTAAGTTTTTAAAACTCTGTAGCGGGGTTAATTCCACCGCTACCCAGTTTCCGCTTTTGGCAGTCGGGTCAGGGAAAGCTGGTTTTGTGACAGTTGCAATTCCTACAATATCGCGTCCCTGTTGGCTGTGATAGAATAGCACTTCGTCACCGTACATCATAGCTTGAAGATTATTCCGCGCCTGGAAATTCCGCACGCCCGTCCAGTCCGTTTTTCCTTCCTTTAAAAACTCCGGCCAACCGTAGCTTTCCGGATCGGATTTTACAAGCCAGTACCGCATTATTTTGTGAGGGCTTCCAGGATTTGTTGTTCTACGGTCATTGTGGCTGATACGTCATTGATTGTGGCGATCAGTGTGTCATTGCGCGTAATGAAAATTGATGGCAATTTGGTGATGTTGAATTGTTTTGTTTCGGGATGATTATCGCCAGAACGCGCCATTGAGTATATTGCTACTTCAGTTTCAGGTATTCCGGCATCCTGCATTATGCGCATGAATTTTGGAAAAAGTTTTTGTGTGCCGGTGCATGAACATGATGGATTTACGTGGATGTAGACCTGATGATCGTCCGCGCGGTACGAATCCCTGACAAGTATGACTGTATCGGCGTTTGGCGTGTATGATGTGCGTTCGTAATCAAACCACGCAAAACCCGGGTTAGTCTGAATCTGCGCTACTGTTAGCTTTTTGGCCTCACCAGCAGGCGTTGTTGTCGTTTCGCATGAACTTGCCAACGCAGCCAGGACAACGAATGAAAGCAATGTGGAATATTTTTTCATGGTGTTTTTAAAAGAGAAAGTTTGT
>DASPKH010000408.1:0-8034 GCA_035628175.1 Patescibacteria group bacterium | reverse complement strand
TGTAAGAGTTGCGCCGGTAAGCCCGAAAAATGCTGCAAAAAAAATGATATTCCGTATGCTCAGCCATTGTGCTACATCGGAAAGAAACGGATGAGAGTGATCATGCCCGTGAAACTCCACATTGTCATGTGCCGGAAAATGAATAGTCGTATCACCTCCAGTATCATGATGCCCGCCAAAAAGTGTGAGCCCGATAAGCACACTACCAACGACAAGGCACAGAAGATAAATTTCCACCATGGTATTATAAACTTTGGTGATGTATAACGTTTTCAGAACGCTTTTACTATAATTTAGGCAAAAGTATTTTAAAAATCAAGCAGTTAATTCGATATGACCTTTTTTAATAGAAAAAGCGAATTGAATATTTCAATTCGCTTCTAGTAAAGCCCTGAAATTACGTAGTTACACAGAGATAAAAACAGGTAGAACTACTCTATTTCATTTTAGGAATTATCAATAGTTTTGTACTATAATAACATGTTTGTTTTACTTCCAGTTTACTACATGGCAAATGTAATCATGATTTTTGACGATCTTTTTGAAGTTCACAAAGATGAGACTGTAAAGGTTAAAGTACCCGTTTATATCAATGGAACCCTCATATCCCCCGTTAGCACTCCTTTTTTACATAAGGTAAGAATTGATGGAATACCTTTAAATGAACTAAAAGGAGAATTACTTATTACAGATATTCAATGTCAGATTATCTCTATAATTGGTCTGGCCTGATCTTCCGTTAATAGTAAATTACCCCTTGCGAATGAATAGTGTTATTGGCTGTCTGATCTTCTCTGATGTGTTACTTGTTGCTTTTGGAGTTACTGCCTGGGGGATTTTGACAACATCTATTCTTTTAAAAAGTACTTTTTGTTTTCTCATAATGCTCTCACAAATAGAATTTTAAACGTATTGTGAGCTTTACCAACACACATAAACCCTTTAAGATTCCATACTTACGGAGCACCCTGAATTATATTTTCATTGTTTTCCTCTTCGTCAAAAACATCTGGATTTTCTTCTACAAGGTTTTCAGTTGTATCGCCGATTTTCGCGCGTAATTCCAGGTAGCCCATGATGTTTTTTAGATCAACCATCCCAACAAAATGCCCGTTGTCCACCACCATCATGTGACTACGGTCAGCTTCTTTCATAATATCAAGTGCAAGCTGTGCTGGTGTATCCGAACTAACCACGGTTGCTTCACGAAAATCCTGCATAAAATCTCGCACTTTCCGGCCGTGCCATTTATTTGGTGCTATGCCCTGAATGGATTCCAGTGAAATATACCCGAGCGTTTTGTCATTCTCAAGCACAGCGTAAAAGTCATAATAATGTTTGTAGGAATGCTCATGCACAAGCTCATAGATGCTCATATCAGGAGAAACTCCCATCATATTTGGATTTAAAAAACGCTTGACGGTTTCGCCTTCCAATACACGACGATTCAGGAGATGACCATATGAGATTCTCGACGCAATCCGCAGTGATAGTCCCGCCATAAACCACCAAAGGCCTTCTACAAAACTCTGATTGATAAATTTATAAAAGCCGAAAATCATTAATAGAATTCCAAAAACCGAACCGACATTAGCCGAGATATGCGTGGCATAAGCAATATTACGGCGCCACACCCAAACTAGCGCTCGAAAGATCCTTCCACCATCAAGCGGGAAGGCTGGAATAAGATTAAATGCCGCAAGTGACAGATTTGCCGTTGCCAGAAAACGAATTACCTGTAAAGCAGGTGCAGGCCAATGCTCATCATGGGCAATATTTCCCAGCATCCAGAAAAAAAGTGCTAACGCAAAGCTCACCACCGGCCCTGAAAGTGCAAGCAGAATTTCATCTTTCGCTTTTTCAGGCTCCTCTTCCTGCTCAGCGAGCCCACCAAAAAGAAAGAGCGTTATCCTGTGCATAGGTGTTCCAAGCCCTCGTGCTGTGCTAATATGAGCAATTTCATGCAATAAAAGAGAAATAATATATCCTACGACAGCTGCGCCGCCCATCATCCAGAATGTGCTTTTTTCAAATGTTGGCAGCCGCTTTGGGAAAAGCTGCGTGGCAAGCGACCACGCCATAAGGAAGATCAGCACGATCCAGTACATGTCGACGCGAATTTCAGCGCCAAGTATCTTTAAAGTTCGCAGGGGTTTAAAAAGCGGTAGTGAACTAGTTACCATACTATAGTTTTATAAAGTGAAATCGAGTTTGGAGTTGTACCTTTAAAACATTGCGTTGATAACCAACGTTCCGATGCCACTTTCTAAAGCTAAGTTTCACCGATTCATTTAGTAACTTTGCATTTTGCTAGAGTATTAAGAAGATCATGAATCTCAAAGAAACATTCGGCGACATAGACATTTACCTTTTTGACCAATTGATGAAAGGCAGGTTTGACTCATGCAGAACCGTGCTCGATGCGGGTTGTGGCGCAGGACGAAATCTTGTGTACTTTTTAAAAAACGGCTACGATTGCTACGGCATTGACCAAAATCCTGACAGTATTTCCTTTTTAAAAAGCTTTGCCAGGTCACTTTCCGCTCCAACGAAAAATTTCATTGTTAGCTCAATTGAAGAAATGCCTTTTAAAAATGAGTCTTTTGATCTGGTAATTTGCAATGCTGTTCTCCACTTCGCACGCAATGAAAAGCAATTTAACGAAATGTTACAATCGCTTTGGCGAGTTTTGAAACAGGGGGGATTTCTTTTTGTACGGCTGGCATCTGACATTGGAATTGAGCATCTCATAAAAGATTTAGGAAATCGCTGCTACCTCCTTCCCGACGGCTCCAAACGCTTCCTTGTCAATCAGCAGATACTTCTTCACTACACAAGACTATTAGGCGGAGAACTATTCGAGCCAATTAAAACGACAAATGTGCAAAACCTTCGTTGCATGACAACGTGGTGCGTTAAAAAGCAATAAATTCCAGAGTCTTTCAAAAACCTACTGTAAACACCGCGCCTTTTCCCGGTTCGGACTCAACGGAAATCGTGCCACCATGTACACGCATTATCTGCCGCGACAAACTCAGCCCAACGCCCGTCCCGCTTTTCTTCGTGGTAAAAAACGGAATAAAAATTTTATCCATTGCCTCAGCCACAATCCCCGAGCCATTATCTGAAACTTGTATCACGACATTTCCGCTCGTACCGATAAATGCTTTTAAATTAATTTCCGGCAACTTCACATTTTCAACAGCTTCCATTGCATTTTTTAAAAGATTTATCAAAATCTGTTCAATTAAATCGCAATCCGCCACAACACGCAAATCATTTGGCTCAACCGAAGTTTTAAAAGAAATCCCCCGCTTGGCAAACGTATTTTTAAAAAGCCGTTTCATATTCTCGGTGAAATCGGAAACAGCAATAACTTCAAAATTCGGTTTTAAAACCTGCGTCAAATTCCGGTATGAATCGACGAAATTCAGCAAACCTTCTCCACGCTTTTGGATTGTTTCCAGTGCATTTTTCACATCGCCCAGATTCTCACCATTTCTCTCACTCTTAAGTAGTTCCGCGCCGGTCGAAGCAAGCGAAACAATCGGTGTAATCGAATTCATCATTTCATGCCGCAGCACGCGGATGAGCTTTTGCCACGAATCCACTTCTTGCGCTTCCAGTTCGCTTTTGATATCCTGCAGCGAAACCAGAATCATCGGTGTTTCGCGCATTGTAAATTCCGTTGCAGACGCCGATAGCGAACAAATCTCGCCGTTGATAAAAACTTTTAAAAGCAACTTTTCACCCGCGCGGATTTTTAAAAGCGAGCCGGATAATTCACTGCTCACGCGCGATAAATCATGGACATTTTTTAAAAACGCAATATGCAGGAGGCGTTTCGCCGCGCGGTTAATAATCTGAACATCCCCGTCCTTTTTAAAAACTAAGAGCCCGATATTCACATGTTCAACGACAGTTTGCAGATAGCGGAATTGCTCTTCAGTTTCGGCGCGGGTGCGGCGGAATTTCTCAATGATTTGCACGAATGCGTCATTTAGCTCTTTAAAAGAAGAATTCTTTGGCGCCTTCTGAAACGTCTGAGAAAAATCCTCATGCGCTATTGCCTCGAGAAATCGCGCCAGCTCACGATTCGACATCTGCACATAGCGTATCAGCTCAGAAACCTGGAAAATCGCAAGCGCCGTCACCAGCCCAAACGATACAAAAAGGCCACTTTTAAAAAGGGTAATAACGCAAAAAAGCGCAATGCAGAGGAGCACAACGCGAATGATTATGCCGGTTTTAAAATGCCGGTATAGCGCCATTTTGGTTTTTTAAAAGTTAGTTTAAATCCCGCAGCGGTCATTACAAGGAGCAGTCTTCCGTGACGTGGCAATGACAAACGTTATCGTAGTGCAAATTACAGAAGAGTTTTTAAAAAACACACTACAAACCATATTTTTCTAACCTCCGATATAGCGACGCTCGCGTCAACCCCAGCTCCTTTGCCGCATGGCTTAAATTCCCACCATGTTTCGAAATTGCTTTGCGAATCAGTGTGCGTTCGGTTTCCTCCAGGTTCAGTGTTTCCTCCTCAGAAATTCCCGCCCCAGGACTTCCATTTAAAAGAAAATCCTGATGTGAAAATTGCCCTGAATCATTCATAATCACTGCGCGCTCGACGACGTGTTGCAACTCACGAACGTTACCCGGCCACGCGTAGTCACCCAGCTTTTTTAAAGCATCAGTGCTGAGGGACGAAAAGCTTTTTTCGTATTTCTGCGCGTATGTTTTTAAAAAGTGATTTGCCAAAAGTGCAATATCGTCGCGGCGTGCGCGGAGCGGCGGCAGGTGAAGCTCGACGGTATTCATGCGATAGAGCAAATCCTGGCGGAATTGCTTTTTTTCGACCATTTCGCGCAAGGGCATATTCGTTGCGGAAATGAGCCGGACGTCAATTTTGCGCGGTGTGTGCGAGCCGAGACGTATCACTTCACGATTTTGCAAAATGCTTAAAAACTTGTGCTGGAATGCAAATGGCAGATTACCGATTTCATCGAGGAAGATTGTGCCTCCATGCGCCAGTTCGAAACGCCCTGCGCGGTCTTCCTTTGCGTCAGTAAATGCGCCTTTTGTGTAGCCGAAAAGCTCGCTTTCAAAAATCGTTTCGCTGAGAGCGCCGACGTCTACATTTATAAAAGGCCCATTTGCGCGGCGTGATGCCTGGTGAATTGCTCGAGCGACAAGTTCTTTTCCCGTTCCATTTTCACCGAGAATTAAAATATTTGCATCCGTCGGAGCAATTTTTTCAATGGTGAGAAAAACTGATTGCATAGCAGGTGAAGAACCAATCATGTCGAAATATGACGTTCGCTTTTTGGATTCACCCGCCACAGAACGTGATTTCATCGAAGCAGCAACTGTTTCAACCAGTTTGTCATTGTGCCACGGTTTTAAAACAAAATCTGCCGCGCCCTGCTTCATCGCCTGCACAGCCATTTCCACACCGCCGTATGCCGTGATGAGAACAACCGTTTGCGCGGGATTAATTTTACGAATTTCCGACAGCCAGTGAAAGCCCTCGCGCCCGCTTCCGGCATCCTGCGTAAAATTCATATCGAGCAAAATCACATCAAATTTTTCACTTTTAAGCAATGCGGGAATTTGCCGAGGGTCGACCTCGGTGCACACAGTTTCGTAATGCTGTTTGAGCAGCAGGCGTGCGGCGGTGAGCACGTCGCGGTCGTCGTCTATGATGAGAATTTTGCCCGGATTTTTCATTTTTTAAAAAGTTTTTAAAAACGCGTTATTCACAGCAGACTACACATTCTATCCTTGCGAGGAGTCTTCGAGAAAGCAATCGATACATCAGAATGACGCTACGAGTAAGTGTAGCGATTGCCGCGCTTCGCTCGCAATGACAAAGTTTTACAAGACACAGAAGCCTTTTAAAAAGTTACGACATCATTTTTAAAAGGTTCACTTTTTGCAAAAAATGTCCGAAATCGGACACTTGGCTGTAACGAAAGCGAACAGTTTTTAAAAGAATTTTTTTTTAAACCATAGGTTTTATGCGGTTTCCGGCACTTGGCACGGGCTTTGTTTTAAAAAGATTTAGAAACACACACTCACCGCAGAAAAATAATGGACAGAGTTTTAGAAAAAAAGCGATTTACCCCGAAAAATATAGCACTGTACGGCGCGGTTATCGTTCTAGCGACGCTTGGGATTTACTCGATTGCGGCACGTGATGCAGGCACCAAGCTAAATGTCGGCGCGGAAACTATCACGATTGCGACAGTCGAGCAGGCTGATTTCCAGGAATTTATCCCGATTACGGGCAATGTGATGCCGCTGAAAACCGTGTTTCTCGACGCTGTTGAGGGTGGGCAGGTAGAGCAGAAATTCGTAGAGGAAGGCGCGTATGTGAACGCCGGAGACGTGATTGTGAAGCTTAGCAATACGAATCTCATGCTGGATATTATGCAACGTGAGGCGCAGGTTTTTGAGCAGCTGAATAATGCGCGGAATACGCGGCTTTCGATGGAGCAAAACCGCTTGGCTCTGGCGTCACAAATTTTGGAGCTTGATTATAAAATTGCGCAGCAGAAAGCGGATTACGACCGGAATTTACAGCTTGCGGGCAAGGATTTGATTTCAAAAAGCGAAATTGAAAAGCTGAAAAACGACTATGATTATCTTGTGCAAAAGCGCCGCCTAACGATTGAAACGCACAAGCAGGATTCGATTTTCCGGCTTGCGCAAATCCGCCAGCTGGATGAGTCAGTGAGACGCATGCAGATGAATCTCACCGTTGTGAAGCGTAAAATGGACAACCTGCTTTTAAAAGCGCCAGTGAGCGGGCAGCTGAGCGCGCTGAATGCGGAAATCGGCGAGCTGAAATCCGCTGGCGTGCAGCTCGGCCAGATTGACATGACGGGCGGTTTTAAAGTTCGCGCTTCGGTTGACGAGCATTACCTGACGCGTACTTTTTCCGGGCAGAACGGGCGATGCACAATTGATGGGAAAAATTACGAGCTGAAAGTTTTAAAAACGTATCCGCAGGTGCAGGGAGGAAAATTTGATGTGGATATGGAATTTTCAGGCGCGATTCCGCCGGATTTGCGTCGCGGGCAGACGATTTATATTCGTCTTGAGCTTGGGCAAAATGAGCAGGCGATGCTGATTCCACGCGGTGGCTTTTACCAGGCGACGGGTGGGAATTGGATTTATGTGGTGGATAAAGACGGAAGTTCGGCGCACAAACGCGAGATAAAACTTGGTCGACAAAATCCTGATAAAATTGAGGTTTTGGAAGGTTTAGAGCAAGGAGAAAAAGTGATTACTTCATCCTATGAAACATTCAGTGATAAAGATGTGCTGGTTTTAAAAAAGTGAGTTTTAAAAAGAAAGAGTTTTTAAAAGAATCTGCCATAGTGAGCGCGTCGCGAGGGGGAAATTCAGATAAAGCGTGTGTGTGCTGTAATCCAAAAAAGCCCTTCGGCGCGCTCAGTGCGGCAGAATTTTTTTAAAACGCAAGTAACGATGTACAATTACAAATCAAAAATTTAAAAAAGAGAACATTAAAAAGAGAACATCATGCTTTCAATGCATAATTTAAAAAAGCTGTATGCAACGGACGAAGTAGAAACGACAGCGCTGAGCAACATCAATTTGCAGATCAATCAGGGCGAATTTGTCGCGATAATGGGGCCGTCGGGCTGTGGAAAATCTACGCTTTTAAATATCATCGGCCTGCTTGATACGCCATCGGGTGGCGATTTCAAATTTCTCGATCATGACGTTGCGAAATACAATGAACGCCAGCGTGCGAATTTGCGCAAAGCCAATATCGGGTTCGTGTTTCAAAGCTTTAATCTTATTGATGAGCTTACTGTTTTTGAAAATGTCGAGCTGCCGCTTCTCTACCTTAATGTTTCCGCCCCCGAACGCAAAAAGCGTGTTGAAGAAACACTTGAGCAGATGCACATTATGCACAGGAAAAATCATTATCCGCAGCAGCTTTCCGGTGGGCAGCAGCAGCGTGCGGCGATTGCGCGCGCGGTGATTGCAAATCCTCCGCTGATT
>DASPKH010000407.1:0-3188 GCA_035628175.1 Patescibacteria group bacterium | reverse complement strand
TGCAGCAAAAGTTGCGCTAGCAAGCATGGTAGCCCGCTCTGGCAACTTGCTTTCAAATTCGCGTTTCGACGTGCCACCTTCCACGAAATCAATGTCACCGGGCGAGGCAATGCGCTGGGATTTCGTGTAGAGCGCACTAGTGATAAAGCGGATATGCGGGGAAATTCCGACAGAAAAGTTTTTGAAAAGATTGTAGTGTATGCCAACTTCAAGAAGGAACGTAGCAAAATCTGCCTCAACATCATGCGCAAAAACAAGCGGTGTTATGACTCCTCCTACAAGCGTGACCGATGAATCGCGCGAATTCAGCTGCCGTGAAAGCCAGTCACCACCAAACCGCGCGCCAAAGGAAACATCTTTTAAGAAGGAATTGCTTTTAAAAAATGGCGCCCAGGTTAATTGCCCGCCCAGACCGATATTGAGATTTATAGTGTTAGAATAGGGATTTTGCGGTGGCGCAGCAGGGATAGTGGCAATAGAAGAATATGTGTTCGGCCCAAAATGCACAAAACCGCCGGCTGACCACACCGCTGCACGCTGCGCAGGCGCAGAAAAAGCAGAAAGAAAAAATATGCCAGAAAGAAACAGAAAACGCACGCTTACTTAAAAAAACTTTTTGTTAAACCGAACTGCATAGGGAGAACGAATTTTAAAAACTATTAAAAAATACTTTTAAAAACCGTAGCGCAAGCAGACGTGCAATATACCGTTTCTTTGCTAATTTCTCTACATAAAGTTGTTACTTTCTCTGAACAAAAATTGTCCTGACAATGGAATGTTCGCCTGAGGTAAGCCTACAGAAATACACACCCTCGGGAATTTCAGCCGAAGGGACCGTAATGAGGAGCGGCTGTACGCCATAGGTGATGCGGTCAGAAAGATCGCGCACGAGTGTTCCTTCCATGTTGTACATGCTCAGCGTCGCGCCCGTTGTGAAATTTGACAGCTCAAGGCGGATGTCAGCAATTGCGGGATTGGGCGAAGCGGAGAGTGCAAGAGCTCCTTTATTTGTGTTCACGAGCCGCCCTTCTGTTCCTGTGATAAAGATCGTTATCGTGTTGCTTGTAAAATCAGTTTGAAAAGGCTGTCCGGCGTCATCCAGCCATGTGAAATTCGAAATTCGCACCTGTGCCACTGGCATATCACCAAGGACAGCGAGGAAAGGGATTTTTAAAAGATCGTTGCCAGCAACAGGATCGTATACGGATTCAGTTTTTAAAACCCTTTCGCCCGCTTCTATTGGTGCATTTGAAAAGCCAACCGGATAAAGAGTTGACGCCATAAAGCGGATTTCTATACTGAATCGCCGGCTCGTACCGGGTTGAATTGACGGCTTATTTTCTTCTAGAAGAATAGGAAGCGAAAATGCATCCCCAATGGCAACATGTATGTCATTAAGCTGAAGGCGGGTTATATAGCTTGGTCTTTCAGGCGCGATACCTTCTCCATGCAAGAAATATTCTACCTTATTGCTATTACTTTTAAAATTGAAAGTTTCCTCATACAGTTTTGCTTCAGCGGGTTTGAAGGTGATCGTAAAAGATTCACTCGTACCAGCTTTGACTTCAATCTGACTAGCCCCCTGGCTTTTAAAAAATATCTCTTTGTGATTTTTAAAATCAAAGTCACTCAAGATCACATTTATATTCAATGAATTTGTCACAATAACCTGAATAGTATTATCAGAGCCGATCTGTACTTTTCCGAAATTGGAAGAAGGGCTAAATTCCACCTTGAGACCGCCAGCAGGAGAACTATCAAATGTGACATCTATCGGGATAATATAATTTTCCTCAAATGCACGAAAGCGCACACTGAGAAAATTTGAGACCAATTGCGTGTCTGCAACAGTGAACCGTACAGTGATAGTAATACTGTCTTTGGCACCAATAAAAAACCTATTACCTGGCGACGCCGTTTGTGGAGCTATTATTAAGAACCTGGCATCGTTATCCGGATTTGTGCCATCGGCGAAACCCAACCCTGCGGCATTTACCGAAATAAAATTACGATTGTGAATCCTTACGGATCGCTCGATAATATCGCCCCGCCTTGCATTTTCAAAAACAAATCTACCTGGCCTGATAATTAGGCCATCCGGCTTTTGTATACGGCCATAGAGGGGCAAGCGGATTTTATTGCCATTTTGCAGAATAACCACGAGCATTCCAGCGTAATCACCAGGCAGGCTATCCAGGAAACGAATGCCGATCTCTTTCCATTGTCCAGGCTGAATATCATACGGCGGCGTGGCCGGGCTACTAACTGTGAAAGGATTACGGCTTGGCGGCAGCGTCTCGATCTGCAGGGATTGAATCCT
The DNA here is from genome assembly GCA_035628175.1 of Patescibacteria group bacterium. Taxonomy (GTDB): domain Bacteria; phylum Bacteroidota; class Ignavibacteria; order Kapaibacteriales; family DASPKH01; genus DASPKH01. The sequence goes on along the minus strand of DASPKH010000407.1, from coordinate 868 downwards.
CGCATTAGCGCTACCTTCGTTTTTAATGCGGATCCTCTGATTTTCTGGTTCTCCCGGACGTACCTGGAAGGTTACTTCATTTAATGCTTTAGAGTCCGGAACACTGCTAAATACAATTTTTGGTTCAGCTGGGACTGCATTTCCGCTGACAAAAATCCCGACGGTATCATCTTTGCCATTGATGCGGATAATAATGCTATCGGAATATTGACCTGGCGATTTTGGTTTGAAAGTGATCTTAAAAGTAATTGGTTTAGTGTCATTGAGCTCTTTACCCTGCAGCTCCGTCACCTCGAAGATTCCTAATCCCGATCTTGACGTGGCACTCAGTTGGAAAGTTTCCCCATATTCATTTGTCGTCACTTGAAATGACGCTACAGCGGCCTTACCAGCTTCCGTATTAGGAAAAACCTTTGCCACCGGCGTAACCAGCAAACGTCCATCCTTTGCAAAAGCAGTAATCGCTAGAATTGAAAAGAGGAAATGTATTATGAAAATTTTCTTCAGCATTAAGCAAAACGTTTTTTAGGAGTGTTTTTTTAAGATACCTATGAGATAGAGAAAGTTACACGTAACTGATAATATAATTTCTACAGAAGCCAACAAATATTTTAAATTCTGTAACCAAAATTATTCACAAAGATTATTCCTCACGAAACAATCTACTTTTAAAAATACGAGAATTATATGAAAATTTCACGATTACTTCTCTGGCTGATACTTATGCTCAGCCCTATTCTCTTTTTAAACAGCTGTGAGGAAACAGGTGCACCCACTCCAACAGTAAATGGCCCAATCAGCGGCGTACTGCTCGACGAAGAGGGCTGGGGGGTTCCGGAAGCGCTCATAGCAGCAACTGACGCACAAA
>DASPKH010000406.1:0-3046 GCA_035628175.1 Patescibacteria group bacterium | reverse complement strand
CACCAAATGCTTTTTGTCGTGCGATTTTTAAAGCGATCTTTTCATCTTTAGTAATAAGCATTCCGCCCTCTGCCGTCGTCATATGCTTCACCGGGTAAAAAGAAAAGCAGCCTACATCACCGAAAAGCCCCGCATGTATGCCGTCAAGCTGCGCGCCTATTGCAAGTGCGCAATCTTCTACGACAAATAAATTATGCTTTTTCGCAATTTCCATTATATGTGGCATATCAACAGGCAGCCCAAGATAATGCACAATCGAAATTGCACGGGTACGCTCTGTAATTGCTGCTTCGATCTGCTCAATATCTATATTACCCGTGCGGATTTCAGCATCCACAAAAACAGGTTTTGCACCTGTCAGCTCCACCGAGTGCGCCGTTGCATTATGCGTTTGGGCGGGAACAATTACCTCGTCGCCCTTGCCAAGCCCTAGATAGAAGTACGACAGATGGAGAGCAGCCGTACAGGACGAAACTGAAACAGCATGAGGAGCCCTGGTATAAGCCGCAAAGGCATTTTCAAACTCTTTTGCCTTTGGGCCGTGTACAAGAATATCACCTTCTAGTACATCAGCTACTGCCTGTTTTTCTTCTTTGCCTAAAAGCGGCCTGCCAAATGGCACATTTCTCTTTTGCATGTTCCTTTTAAAAACTTTTGAATTATTTACAGATATGCTACAGTTATATTTCTTCCTTCGCGCGCAGACTCATCAATAGCAAAGCACACAGAAAGCGCTTTAAAAATATCCTCACGCCCGATCTCTGGCTCTTCATCATTCATGATTGCATCTACAAAGTTTTTCAGAAGGTCGCCTTTGTGATGGCCAGGATAGGCGGCTGTAATTTTTTGGGGCTCGGCTACCGGATCGCGTGTTGTTTCGAGCGTTGCGAAATTTTTTCCGTTTTTAAAAGTTGCTTTCGTGCCGTATACTTCTACTTCGTGGAAATGTGGAGTTACACACGCAAAATTCGCCCCAAATTTTCCAACCATCCCACTCTCAAATTTCACTACGCTTGCTACCGTATCGTTAAATCTGAACTTTGTTCCACGACTTGCAATGTTTGTTCCGAATGCTGAAACTTCACTAATAGTGTCGTCCGTTAACCACATCAGCAGATCTAAAAGATGAATGGTACCGCCAAGGACGATAGAATAAAAATCTAAATCACCACGCCAGCCTTCCGTTAGTTTATACAATCGCCCGTAATTGTAATCACCTTCCACATAAAACAGTTTGCCAAGTTCCCCACGCTCAATCATTTCTTTTAAAAGTATAAAACGCGGTGCGCGGCGAAGAATAAGATTTGACGAAATTTTTAAAAACTGTTTTTCATTTAGCGCCTTTCTAATGTCTTTAGCTTCCTCCGGGTAGAGGCACAGTGGTTTTTCAACAAATATATGCTTATTATGAGCAATTGCAGTCAGAATTTGTTTAGCATGAAAATTATCAAAGGACGCAATAGAAACTATGTCAATCTCGGGATTTTTTAAAATTTCATCCGCATTTTTTGTCACAAGTTTGTGTGGATATTTTGCCAGTGCATACTGATATTTCTCATCAGAAAAATCACACAATGCCACCACCTCGCACCCCTCATGCGCTTCATAGCCCGCGATATGCGCCTCGCCAACTCCCATTCCGATAATCCCGGCTTTACGCATTTTCTGTTATCACCTGCTGATACATCGCGCACTTTTCCTCGAGCGAATACTCCATATGTGGCTTTTCCATAAACGAAAATATTTTCTCCATCCTTTTAAAATCTTCAGGAGTATCCACAGTAAAAGTATAGCTCCCCTCATTTTTAAAACCTGTGTCGAGTGAATATTTTCTAAAGCGATAAGCATGTTCATAAAAATACTTGGTAACATGCTCGAAATGCTCCGGCCTTGAAAAAAGATTGTACTCACGCATGAAAGTATCTGCGCGAAGAATTTCTACATTCATGCCCGGTGGTGCTGTCATTTCAAAAACTGTTGAGATAATGTCTGCATCGCCATTTCTTAAAAGAATATTTCTTCCTTTTTCAATTATTCGCCAGTCGAGAAGCGGGCTATCAGCATTTAAGCGAATGAAAAAATCCGGCTTATATTTTTTAAGGATGTTTAAAAACCTCAGCGCAACATTTTCCTCGTCACCGCGCTCAATGACAATACCACTAGTATTGCAGTAATACTCAAGTGCACTATTCTCACTTTTGCACGATGACGCAACAACAACTTCAGTTTTTAAAGATATTTTTAAAACGGCGTCAAGCAGATGCCCCATAAGCGCCTGACCTGCAAGCTCACGAAGAACTTTGCCTGGAAAACGCTTAGAACCCATTCGTGCCTGTATAATTGTAAGAATTTGCACCGTTTCCTGCTTTGAAAAAACTTTTTAAAACACTAACTTTGATTCAATGCAATAATAATGCCAAAACACATTGAATTCTTAAAACCATGATTCTCTACTCTGTCGCTGTTACAATTCCGTCTGAAATCGCTGAAGAATGGCTCCGCTGGATGCTTGACTTGCATATCCCTGATGTCATGAAAACCGGCATGTTTACCCGTTTTAAAATTTTTAAAAACCGCGCATTTGACGTTTCCGGCGAGACAGAATTCTGCACGCAGTATGAGGCGGAAAGTTTTAAAAATTACGAACTCTACCGCACAGAATTTGCACCTGAACTGCAACGCCATCATACAGAAAAATTCGGTACAGTAGCGAAAGCTCGCCGCATGGTGCTGGAAGAAATTATCCAATAAAGCGCTTTTTTAAAATGTAATGAATCTTTTTTAAAAATTTCCTGTATTTTAAAAGCCAATCCACATTTTAAAAACTTTTTAAAAGAAATTAATGCGCTTTTTTATTTCAGTTATCGCAGGCTTGTGCATTTCGGCATCGGCCTATGCACAGGATTCCACCGAGCTTAGCGCCTCACCGTATGGGTTTTCCGAGCGCTACCTTTTTTCAGCAACGGTCGAGGGTGCAGAAGGCCTTCGTGTGAATCCTGCAGTGCTTGGCCTTGGGCATTATACCAATGGACGGCTCAGCCTTTTT
>DASPKH010000405.1:0-4932 GCA_035628175.1 Patescibacteria group bacterium | reverse complement strand
TGGGCGCACTTTTAAAACGCAGTTTCCACGAGTGGATTGACGTTTCGCTGCCATGGACGCTTTTTGCAACGGCAGTGCTTGGTTTTGGCATCATGCTTGGGGGCTTTTGGGCGTATGAATCGCTTGGCTGGGGCGGCTTCTGGGGCTGGGACCCGGTTGAGAATTCCTCGCTAATCCCGTGGCTGGCAGCTGTCGCCCTCGTGCATACGATGATTGTGCAGAAAAAAACAAAAGGGCTTGTAAAAACGAATTTTACGATTGCGATTTTTGCGTATTTGCTGGTTTTATATTCTACGTTTTTAACGCGAAGCGGTGTCCTTGGCGATACGTCAGTTCATTCATTTGTCGAGCCGGGCATGTTTGCAAAAATGCTCCTGATTGCTTTTGTGGCAATTTTTGCAGTTCTCGGGCTCACCATGATTTTGCTTCGCCGTCGCGACATTTCGATTGAGAAAAAGGAATTTGCTCCGGCCTCACGCGAATTTTTCCTTTCAATTGGTGCAGCTCTAACGCTGGCTAGTGCGATAATTATCACGCTTGGCACGAGCTGGCCGGTGATAGCTGAGATTATCGGCCAGCCGAAAGTAGCTGTGGATGTGAGATTTTATAATACAATGCACATTCCGCTTGTGATTGCAATTCTCCTTACAAATGCCGCGTCGCTGCTTTTAAAATGGCGCATGAGCAGCAGGGAAGAAGCTTTTAAAAAGTCATTCCTTGCGCTGGGTTTGGCGGTGGTGGCAACGGCAATTTCATTTGCGCTTGGCGTCCGTGAAATTGGTTATATTCTGCTGACATTTGCTGCATGGTTTTCCCTTTTCATAAATGGTGAATTGGCTTTAAAAATCATGCGCGGCAATCCGAAATTCATCGGTGCATATGTTTCTCATGCGGGAATTGCGCTGCTCATGCTTGGCGTTGTGGCGACAGCTGGATATTCGGAATTGACGCACGCACAATTAGTTCAAGGTGAAACAGTAGAAGCGCTTGGCTATAAACTGACATTTTTAGGCCGTGAGCAGGTTGAAAAAGAATTTACGGATAAAGAAAAATTTAAATATCACATCCGCGCTGAAAAAGGTGATTTTAAAACGGTTATCAGTCCGGTTCTTTTCTGGAGCGATTTTAATAAACGTCAGTCTGCATTCCTTGAGCCCGGCATAAAATGGTCGCTCAAAGAAGATTTATATATTTCGCCGAAGTCAACAGAAACAGAAGATAACCTTAACACGCGCGCTCTGATGAAAGACCAAAGCGTTGCAGTGCCGATTGACAGCTCTTTGAAAATCACAATGAAGCGCTTTGATATGTCCGAGGCGATGGGCGCAGCAGGAGCTGATCCGTCGCAGGGAATGCGACTCGCAGCAGTCGTACATATCGAGCAGAATGGCGTTACGACGGAGCAGAAGCTGTATTCGCTTTTAAAAATGGTAAATGGCCAAATGGATTTTCAGCCGGAATGGTTCACCGTCGCTGGTACAACAACGCAAATCGGACTCGCACGTGTCATTCGTGACCAGCAAAATCCTGAGAAATCTCAGGCGCATTTTGTTTTTAAAGATGCTACAAAGCCGCTTCCAGTGAATCGCGATATCTTTACTGTCGAAGTTTCCATCAAGCCATACATTAATCTGGTGTGGTTTGGTGTCATTGCTATGGTGTTGGGATTCTTTATTTCGATAGCACGTCATCGTGATGAATTGCGCAGAAAAAGAACCCGTGAAAACCGCCCGGTTTCTTTAAAAACCCCGGTACAACAAGCGGAAGTTATTGCAGAGTAAACCATTTGCAGTTTTAAAAACTCTAAGATTCAATATTTTACGGCACTTTTTACAAGGGTGCCGTTGTTTTTAAAAGAAAGAACTTTTAAAACAAAGAGGAAACTATGGCGGGGGGTAAATATATACGATTGGCGCTGACTGTTCCAGTCATTGCGCTTTGTATTACGGTGGGCGCGTGCCAGCAGCAGGAAATTGCGCAGACGCCTTTGCTTTCGGAAAAAGACCCGACATTGGTGACCGAAGCCGAAATGCGGGATACGATACCTGTGGTGACGGCAAAAAATGAAGTTGTGGCCGCAAAGCCGAAAACCGTAATTGCAAAAATAGAAAAGCCTTCAGATCCCGTTCGCTTTAATATTGCAAAATATGAAGCGGTTCCATATCGACCGGGAATAATTGATTCGCTAATAGAAGTGCACGGTCAGGATGGTTGGATGACAATCATGAAGCTGAACCGCAAAGACCGCAAGCATGTACGCAAAGGTGACACGCTGATAATTCCAACGGAAATGGCGGCGGAAATCAACTTTTCTCCATTCCCGAAAGAAATTCCAGCCATTGCTAACATCCCCAAACTGATGTTCATTTCTCAACGTGTACAGGCAGTAGCGGCATATGAAAATGGTAAGCTTGTTCGCTGGATGCCAACAAATACCGGCAAAAAAGCAACGCAGACTCCAACGGGTTTGAAACACACAAACTGGCGCTCCGTCAAGCGAAACAGCACAGTAGACAGAAGCTGGGTTTTGGAATGGTATTTTAACCTGACGAATGATGGCGTGTCACTTCATAAATATGATCTCCCTGGGTATCCTGCTAGTCACTCGTGCATCCGTCTTCTGGAGCATGATGCTAAATGGATTTATAATTGGGCTGATGCGTGGATCCTTTTAAAAACAAGTGGGAAAGTTGCGGAAGGAACTCCTGTCATTATTATGGACAAGTATGATTTTGGTAAGCCGAAACCGTGGAAGCTTGTCGCAGAAGATCCTGAGGCTGGAATGGTGACAAATGCTGAAATCCAAGAACAACTTGATAAATATCTTGATAAAATTATAGCGGAAACGCAGCAGCGGAAAGATTATCTGGAAAAGAGAAAAGCACTTCATGCACAGGAAGCTGCAGCAAATACAAATGAAGCAAGTACGCCGCTGCTCGAAGAACGAGGCCATTAATCTGTTTTAAATAGAATATTTTTAAACCTCTTAGTTTTTCAAACTGAGAGGTTTTGGTTTTTAAAGCTACTTTTTAAAAACCATTTTTCGTTCTGCATCACTTAAATCTCGCCATTCTCCTTCTTTTAAAACTCCTAACTCAAAAGCCCCAACTTTTACACGTAGCAGACGCAATGTTGGATAGCCGACCGAAGCTGTCATTTTGCGAACCTGCCGGTTTTTCCCTTCTACTAATTCTAAGGCAATCCAGCACGTTTCGATATTTTTTCGGAAGCGCACAGGCGGGTTACGTTCAGGAATTTGGGGTTGTGGATGTAAAATCCAAACTTGGCAGGGGAGAGTTTTAAAGTCATTAATATAAATTCCTTTTTGAAGTTTTAAAAGCGCTTCTTCTGTCGGGGTTCGCTCAACCTGTGCCCAATAGGTGCGTTTGTGTTTCGCCTCAGGTGCGAGCAGTTTGGTGTTTAGACCGGCCTCGTCGCTCAAGAGAAGTAGCCCTTCGGAGTCAGCGTCAAGGCGGCCAAGCGGATATACGCCTTTTGGAAAATTAAATTCCGCAAGCGTTTTGTTTTGTGAACCATCGGGCGTAAATTGTGAGAGAACGCCGTAGGGTTTATGAAATGCAATAAGCACGTTTTAAAGCATTAATTATAGAATTAAACAATGAATGCACAGGAAGAGCAGTTTTTATACAGGTCACTTACCATTTTAGCTATTACGCCTATAATTGTGGTGATCTGTATTCCACTTATTTTATATATAATTTTCCTGCCATTAATTGCGATTGGATCAATATGGGGCGAAGGAAATTATAAGCAGAATTTTCTCTTTTATTCAAAATGGTTCCTTGGATTATTCTTTAAAAATCCTTCCCCAAGTGGCCGAATCTGATTCCGTGATTTAAAAGTCTTCACCAGTTATGAAGCCTAATCCTCAAATATACTGCCTGTAAAATTACTACTTTTTAAAAACTCCAACCTAAAAAACTTTAAAAAAGAAAGTGGCACGCCTGTTGAATTATTCATTGTAAAAGCGCACTAAAACATCTTTTAAAAAGAATATTGTGGCGAAAATTCACCGGAACTCACTATGAAATACTCTTCGTGGTTAATAATCAGCACACTCACTCTAATTCCAGCCTTCACAGGCTGCACGACATCGCCTGTAAAGAGGAAATTGCCTTCGCTTGCACAATTTGAAAAACAGAAGGGGGTGGTAAAGCCGGTACCGCAGGAAATAAAACCAATTCGTGATGAAGAGATTGCTTTTAAAAGCGATACAGCATTGGAGCCAATCCCGACGGGAAAACGGTTGCCTACGTTACGTGAGCAGATGCAGAAAATTGCGAATAATCAGGAGACAATCACAGCTCGCCACAACGAATTTTCTGGCGATGTCGTGGAGATAAAGCGCGATATGGTGCAAATGAAAGAATCGCTTGAAGATATTAAAGGGGTCCTTGAGGAAATGCGCGGACAAAAGCCGCAAACATTTTCAAAAGGTGCGGGAGAGGATATCCAGCCAAATGTACGTGTTTTAAAAAGTACGCCCGTTAGTGAGGAAATTTTGCCGGATAATGTAGCGAGCGAGACATTTAATGATAATGTGATCCAATCTGATAAGTACACAAAAAAAGCACAGCCCACTAAAAAGAAAGTGGCAAATCTTCTACCCAAAGATAGTGGCACAAAAAACAATGCACTAAGGGAAGCACCCATCAAAAAACAGGAAATATCGGTAAAAGCTATTGAAAAAAGTAAGGCTGATGCAATTGAGAATCCGAATAATCATCCCGTATATACTACAGCCATTTCACTTTTTAAAAAGCGGAATTTTGCTGAAACAATTACACTTCTGGAAGGCCTTTTGAAAACGGAAAAAAGCCCTGCAACAGTGAGCAACTGCCATTACTGGGTAGGTGAATCATACTTTGGATTAGGACAGTTCTCGCAGGCGATAGCTTCTTTTAAAAAAGT
>DASPKH010000404.1:0-20760 GCA_035628175.1 Patescibacteria group bacterium | reverse complement strand
ATGCGGCTCTACAGGCGAGGCGGCAACGCTTTCAAAAGAGGAAAAGCTGGACGTCATGCGCTTTACTATAGAGCGTGTGGCTGGCCGTATAAAAGTGATCGCAGGCACAGGTTCATACGATACACGTGCAAGCATTGAGTTGACAAAAAAAGCAAAGGAAATTGGCGCTGATGCTGCGCTAATCGTAACGCCGTACTACAATAAGCCAACACAGAACGGATGTTTTGAGCATTTTAAAGCAATCGCTGAAGTGGATATTCCGCAGATTTTATACAATGTTCCGGGGCGCACAGCAACGAATGTTTTGCCAGAAACGCAGCTGAAAATTGCTGAAACCTGCCCGAATGTGATTGGTACGAAAGAAGCGTCGGCAAATCTTGAGCAGATCATGGAAATTATCAAACATGCGCCCCGGGGTTTTAAAATATATTCGGGCGATGATATTCTTTCGCTTCCGATTATTGCTTCAGGCGGGCACGGTTCGATAGCCGTGATCTCAAATTATGCACCAAAAAAATATGGCGACCTCGTTCGTGCGGCATTGGCAAATGATTTTACAACAGCCCGAAAATTGCAAGATGAACTTCTGCCGTTTTTTAAAGTTAATTTTATCGAATCAAATCCAATTCCAGTGAAGGCAATTCTCACGGAAATGGGAATGATCGAGGAGAATTACAGGCTGCCGCTAACAAAGATGAGCGATAAAAATAAGGAAACTTTACAAAAAGTTTTAAAAGACAGTAAGCTTTAAAAGACAGTAAGTTTTAAAGAATTAGAATTCACCATTCGCCCATAATGACTGACACACAGACGATTACGCACACAATACAAAACGGCCTCACCCAGCGGCAAATATACAAACTTGTCGATCGGTTGCTTTCGGGTAACTTTCAGGAAGAGCTGGAGCTTTTAAAAACACTGGTGACTGATATTGTAGAGCGGACCGAGATTAATATCACAGGTGGGCGTATCTGGCAGCTTCATCCATACGAAGAATCATACACGCTTAAATTCCAGTATGGTGAAATTGATACAATTCCTGAAGATTATACCATTGCCATTGAGGAGCAGCCGATTTTTAATAAGCTCGCCAGCCAGCGGACAGTCACAAACTATGAAACCGATACAGTTCTGTTGGAAAAAGGCATTAAAGCTTACTCTGCAACAGGAGTTGGTGAACTTTTAAAAAGGGCGGGTGGTAAATTTTACAATTACGCTTTAGCATTTAATGCGCCGGAAATTAACCAGGAATTTTACGAAACGCTGAATATTATTGGTTCGGCGGCGAGTGCGGCATTACGCGATCTGGCGCATCAGGCGCAGGAAGTACGTTTTAAAAAAGATCTTGATAAGGCATCTGAAATTCAACACGGCCTTTTGCCGGATCACCAACTGAAATTTCAGGATTATGATGTTTTTGGTGTATCGCTGCCAGATAGTGTTGTGGGAGGAGATTATTTTGACTATCTTCATCCGCTTGAAAACGAGGATGACCGCGTTGGCGTGGTGATAAGCGATGCGGCAAGCAAAGGGCTTCCGGCGGCGATTCAGGCGCTTTTCGTTTCGGGCGCGATCCGTATGGGCATTAGCTATGGCACAAAAATTTCCTCGATGATAGCGCGCCTGAATACCCTGATTTATGATACATTTCCGCATGAGCGCTTTGTATCGCTTTTTTACTGTGAGCTGATGGCGAGTGAGAGCGGCCTGGTGCTCTATGCAAATGCCGGGCACTGCTCGCCGCTTTTTTATAGTGCAGCGACAAAAACAATCCGTGAATTACCTCCGACAGGTGGTCTCCTCGGTATTATCCCACATGATAAATTCCGAGTGGAAAATATCAATATGGAGTGCGATGATATCCTTCTACTTTACACTGACGGCATCAATGAAGCTCAGGATGACGAGCAAAATTTCTTCGGAACTGATCGTTTGGAGAAACTTTTAAAAGAATATGCGCATGAGGACGCGCATACAATAGCGTATAAGATACTCGGCGAAGTGCAGAAGTTCAATGTAGGAGCCACATACACCGACGATAAAACAATTGTTGTGATTAAACGCTGTAAACCGAAAAGTTAAGAGTTTTAAAACCTATTTAATCGCCAGCAGATACGCTATTGCCTGGCCACCTTTCGCATCATTTTTTTCCATGTAGTTTTTCATATACGCAACAGCTCTTTCATGTTCTTCCTGCGTAAGAGACTTTTCAAAAGCTTCTTTTAGTGATAGCGCATTGGGATTTGGTGGCGCATTGTAGAGTAATTCCCATGGCATATATTTCGCCTTTGAGGAAACCCGCGCTTCATACACCAGTTTGATGTGCGTAAACCCCGCCTCCTGCGCCAGATCTAAAAGATCACGCTCGTCAAAATTGAGCATCGGGTCGTTTGAAGTATCGTGAGGATAGCCCAATACTTTTAAAAACTTATCGGCAATTTCCTGAATCGGCGACAAATCCATCCCAAAATAATCACCGCCTCTTCTTTGCACACTGAAGAGATTAATCGGCTCAAAGATCGAGAAACGCCCGCCTGGTTTTAAAACACGATGAGCTTCTTTAAAAGCTTTTTCCCTATCCTTCACATAAATATAGACCGAGCGGGCCGTTAGGACATCCACAGTATCATCTTTTAAAAGAATTTTCTCTGCCGACGTTTTTAAAAACTCGACCGGGATTTCCGTTTTTAAAGACCGTGTAGCTTCACGGCAGAACTCCAGCGTGTCATCAGAAATATCAGAGAAAATCATTTTGTCAATATCAGGATGCTTCTCCAGCACACCAAAAGCTATAAAGCCGTCACCCGTGCCAATATCAAGCACCGTGTCGCCGGCTTGAATATCAGCATGCTCGATGACTTTGTTGCGGATTGGTGAGAGGCCTTCATATGTTTTCCGTTTCTGCTCGGCATCGCCACCGGAGCGTTTTTCTAAAAGCCAGGTAAGCCATTTGTCTTTCATGAATATTCTCGTGACATTTTTAAAGTCGGACGTACGAAATTCCTTGTAAAGGTTCTTATAATGATTCTGTAGATCTTATTAGAACTAAAGATTTTTATGGCACTCTAGCTGTAATTTCTTCCGAAATGTCGGTCTGCATTCCTTCACTCAGTATCCGCACAGCATATCGATAGACGCCACTTTCCTGAGCAGTATTATCGGTGTATGTCGTAGCGTCCTCATCAAGCGAGGCATATTGCTCAAGTGGTTCTGTACCTACTGCGCGATATATGATAATGCGATGCGAGCGGTCTTTTACAAGCACCGGTGTACGCCACTGAAGGGTAATTGTTTTTAATGATTCATCGTACGATGCCGTGAGCGCAGCGACTACCGGCATTTGGCCAAATATTCTAGCAGACAGGGAAAGTGACGGCTGTGACTCAAGCCTTACGCTGTCCACAGCAATGATCCTGTATTCAAACTCATTGTCACCCACTGCTGACATGTCCGTAAAGTGGTCTTCGCGTGGTGAGATTGTTGCAATTGTCTGCCATTCGGTGCCATCGTTCCGGCGCTGGATGCGCTGCTCACGTATATCGCGGCTGGCACTCAACCGCCAAGAAAGCGAAACTACGCTATCTGTAACACGGATATCCGTCAACAGTGGTGCCACAGGTACTACAACATCTGGCCGGAGAAGCACAAGGATTTGCGATGGTTCCGACTGTCGGTAATTTGTCTCAATACTTCGAACAGTGTAATACACATTACGTGTAAGGGTTGTAATATTTACGGTATCGGTGAATGTCGTGTCATCAATAATTCCTCGTGAAACTTCGCCAAATTCATGCGTTGGATCGTTAGCACGATACACGCGAAATCCCTTTACTCGGCTCAATGGAACGTCGTTCCAGTTTAGCTGTACAATGCCATTTGTGTCAATTGTACCTGCAAGTTGCGCAGGAGGAGGAGGAGGCAGAGGATTGACATATACACTCATCGCAGGAAGTGACATAGCAATATTACCCGCTGTATCAACTACAGCAACAGTATAAAAAGCCTCTTCTTCATTCGGCTCCGTGTCTGTGAATTCCCTCACAGATGCTGCCAACAAACGTTCGCGCGGTGTTACCTCCTCACTTTTAACAACAAGAGAATGCATTCCTTCGTGCGATCCAGCGCTCCTGTACACATCAAATCCCGCAATATCACGGCTTGGCGGAATCTCCCATGAAATTTTCATGCTGCGCGCGCCAGACTGTACCGGCATTTTCATAACCGGAACAGGCGGCGGCGTAAGGTCGCGGCCGTATGTGGCGACTTCCACTGGAATTGTTTCCTCGGCGAAAGGGGTTATCCCACTAATAGCATAGCGATAGCGATGGTAATTGGTAATTGTTGTGTCTTTAAAAACAATCAGCCCACGGGCGCTTGTGTCACTATTGAGGCCGACAAGTGGATTGGTATTCAGCCTTTTAAAAGTATTTCCATTATCATCAGAACGGCGAATAATATAACCTGTATAGCCCTGCTCCCCAAGCTGCCTCCACGAAATACGTATCTCGCCGTCAAGTCCCTGCGCTTCTACGATAACAGCCGCTTGCTGCAGTTCGAATGGTAATGCACGCGCAACGGTGTAGCCCTGCACGCTATTTTCGCTACCGGCAAGGGAAATGCGATATGTGTAGGTTTTACTATATTCCACGGTTTCATCTACAAATCGCAGAGCCTGTCCCTGCGCAGCCAAGGTATCATTATCAGCGGCAAACAGTGAGAAGCTAAAGCGGTTTTCAAACTCGTCAGCGGCGTTTTGCAAAACGGCAAACTCGTTCATCTGTACTGTGGTTTTAAAACTTTTACCATAGAGCATTTGGGCAGCGATGGCTGCATATTTATTGTCGCGAGATGAGCGGCGCTTCCACTCTTCCAGTGACCAGGGATGGAGCGGTGAAGCCGTCAGTCTGCGCTCCGTTCCAGGAATGATTGTATTGGCAGCATCCAGTTCGGCCCGTTCCACAATGTATCCGCGAGCCTGGCCTTGCTGCCACAGCCCTGCCCGCGTCGGCGCCCATCGCAGTGTAATTGCCGAGACATCCTGCCTCGCCACGACAGCAATTTCCGGTTGAGATGTTTCCTGCGCTTTTAAAAAAGTGCTATAAAGCAAGGTGCAGCACACGCTGATAATGCCAAAGCGGACTTTTGTTTTCATTGGTGGATCGTAGCCGATTTTTTATAAGTGATATACAGTTTTTTAAAAGGCCATTTTTTTAAAAACTTTTTATAGGCATTTTCCATTAGTCTATTTTCCTTTCCATGCTTTTTCGCCGACCTTTCCCGCTATCTGGCCATCAAAACCACCAGAAATATTATCATCAAGGTTAAAATTCATACCTTTGCCTTTTTCCATTGGGTTTGGATTCCAGTGCGAATCGCGTTTCTTTTCAATGATCTCGGCAAACGGATTTTTTGGCGCAGCTTTTTTATCTGGACATTCTTTTGCATCTCTTTTAAAATTGCCCATCGTCATCCGCAGAGCCTCGGACTTTTTTCCTGAAGGCATATGTGTAAGGGTGGTTGAGTGATTATCAAAATCAAACTTCCCGAAAAGATCAACATAGACGATATTATTTTCCGCAACACTTTTTAAAGGATGGTCGCCGGATTGCTTTGGCGTTTTGGCTGCATAGTTGTACGCAGCAATTGATTGTCCTGTATTTACCTCATTTTCTGTCAACAGCGGAGCACTCCCAGAGATATATCCTTCAGCTTTTGTCCCTGCACCCGGGATCAACATTTTTTCGTCAGCTTTATCAAATGGCTCAGCTGTACTGAAAACTGCAAAATCCTTATGCACAGCCAGTTGGTCAGGAATTGTTTTTGAAACAGCACTGGTAATGGAAGGCTGCTGCGCGCCCATCATGCACGCGCTTTTACCATATGATGCCAGATAAAAGGAGATATTTAGACCATCCATACATGGAGCAGTATATATAAATGCCTCCTGTGGGGTATAATCCGGGCATGCGGAATAAAGCCGTTTTCCATTAGATGAGGTATTCTGCTTTCTGCTACTGCCACCGGAGTTACGCACATTGTTAAATTCACGATCCCAAGCATCGTAGACCTGACGCCTGTCTGTCGCACGCACTAAGAGGTCTTTCGTAAGATGTGCATAGGTTACTTCCGCCGCATTCTTTGCATTTCCTTCCGGTGCCCCAAGTACAAATTCCCGGTCGGCATCTGTGGCAGCTGGCAGAAATGGACTGACATCAGCAACCTTCTGTGCAAGCGTATTGTAATTGCTTGTGCGAAAATGATATGTGTAAAGAATCTTCCCGGATTTGATATTCAGAGCAGTACCTTTTAAAAAGCGGCGGTTGCGGGTGATACTTGCGCCCGGTGAGTTCAGATTTTGTGTTTGGGCTTGCACCTGCGTTTGCGCGGCGCCGGAGGATTTCTCGCGTATGAACTCCAGCCGGTAGATCGTGTTGTTTAAAAGCTGCTTATTCATCGTGAAATTCAGCTTTTTAGCCCCGGCGTCATAAATAAACGGCACTTCTACATGATTTGTGTTTTTGCCGACAGGCACAAACCTTACTTTATAATTTCCCGGTTGCTGCAGGCACTCCGCGCCTCCGGTTTTTAAAAGCAGTGAACCCGCTTTGAGTTCATCTTGAAGATAGTAGCGCTGGCGGAAACGTGGATAAAAAGCCTTTTCATTTGACGCATCCACGAAACCATTCAGGTCATCTGGCTGCTTGCCGCTTTTAAAAGTAATTTCTTTTGTCTGAGTAGCCGGCTTTCCATCGCTGCGATACACCGGGTTCCACTGATTATTAATAAACTCTTCTCCCTGCACCGTCACTCTGAATGTATAGTTTGTATAAGACGAAAAAGCATTTGCCGGAAGCAGGCTGAGCGATAGTTTATCATCACCTATTACAGTTGAATTGACAACACTATCTGCACCTTTTAAAAGTTTTGCTTCCTTGATAGTAAAGCGGAATTTTTTCGTTATAAAAATTGCATTTTCTTCAGTGCTTTTTTCAACGTCCAGCGTTTTATACTCCAGTTCCTTATTGATAGCAATATTAAATGCTGCGGCCGGAGCTGCAAAAACGCTGACATCGGTAGCACCGGCATCAGGTTTGATATCCTGTATAATGTCCATCTTGTCAAATTGATTTGTCGTCTGTACCGCACATTTTTCTCCTACCTGGAATTCAAATTTGCAGTTACCTTCTACCAGACCGTCAAGAATGGAATATTTCCCTGAAACAGCGCCCTTCAGCCATGTAGGATTCGGTAATTGCGCCTGAAGGAGCGCTGCTGCCCCAACCTCTAAGATAGTAAAATCGCCCTCTACCACCCATAAATCCACATGCAGACCTATGGCGCCACGCAGGTACGCATAGGCCTGCCCGAAAGCATACCAGCCATTGATGCCCATCGCTCCGACATTGGCACACGTTATATTCTGGTTTAAAAGCGCAAGGTCAAATCCGGCGCCCGCGTTTAATTCCCCATAAAAAATCAGGAACTTCTGACGTCCAGTATTCAATGTGTATGAAGCGCCAAAAGCAAGACCTTTGCCGCCATCAATATTCTGTTTTGGTGGCAGTGATCCCAGCGAGGCGACTTCAGGCGGTAGGGCGATAGAATTTGCTTCACCAGTAAATGTCTTACCACCCCCAACAATAAAATAGCCTTTAGCAGAGGCTAGGCCCAGAATTGTATATTCATTTTTCACCGTTGGCTTGCCATAGAAAATATACCATTCATCTGGTGAAAAAAGAAGAGACAGATCACTACTGCTATGGAGAATACTGCCTGATGGAGCCGGAACATTCACCGTAAATTTGAGATTACCATTGAATGTTTCTGTATTTGCATTGTACTGGAGTTTTAAAACACCATAAGCAGGATTGTTATTCAGCGGGTTTTTGCGTTCGCTGATGGCTGTCATGACATAGCCGGTGCCGTCGAGGGCAATTGTACCCAGTCCGTTTCCATCAAAATCCGCGGCAACCACGACGTTCGCATTGAATGTTGCAGGCTGACCCGATAAACCGACGTCAGAGCTCAGATTAAAACCACCACCACTGCCGGTTGGAATAAGTTTACGGCCGGAAAGCGTGGAGCCGATAGTATTCTGGCTAAAAGTAGTGCCGCCCGTTCCCTCCATCTTCATGTTTTTAAAAACGCCTCCGCCGAAGCCATAAAATGCAAGCGGGATGGGGGGCGGAAAATTAATTCCGGTGGGGCCGAGCGGCGCTTTTGCATCAACAAACCAGTAGCGGTATGGTTTTGCGCCTCCTTTGTTTCCAAACTGTGTGACAATTTCTACTTCAGCTTCCATCAGGTCAAATGTCCCTTTCACCTTACCGAAAAACCCATTTCCATAGGTCGCATCGTTTTTAAAAAAGTTTGATACGCCATTTATAGTGACACCAGGTAGCGCACCCTGTAGCGAAATTTCCTTTACTTCCAGTTTTTTAAAACCAAATGACTGCGGTTCATTCGCTCCGGAATTCATTTCTGTCTTCAGGGTCATAGCCGTGAAGCCACTCAGTACATCCTGCACCACATGACATTTCAGGTCAAAAGAAAGCGCAAGACCGGTTTTGCCATTTTCAGTTGTTTTAAAAACATCTATTTTTTTAATTTCTACCGGAAGTCCCCCCATACCATGATTTGGGCTGGCAAATGCCCACGTGCCAACACTTTCCACACCATCGGTGCCAAGCGTAAAGCCATTGAAAACAATACCTTCAAAGTTCATGCCATCCACGCCGTCAATCTTGCTTTTCAAAGACAACTCACCATTGAGCGCAGCGCTGATTTTAAAAGAACCTCCTGCGTTTGTGATGGTGATTGCAGAAGTATTATATAGAGAAAAAGACGCAACCCACATCGGCACATCAAGATTTTGCGGCGGGGTGAGTTGAAACTGGTATACCATAGCACCGGAAGATTTCGTCATCAGCGCTTTATACGGAATACTGGTCTTAGCGATCGGCAGCTGCACCGTTCCATTCAGATCGCCTTTTGTCAGCGAATTATTCGTGATCGTTAGCGCAATATCTTTTAATGTCCCACCCCAGCCCCCCAGGTTGAGATTGTTGATATTCAGGTCCGTGCCGAGTCCTGCTGAAATGCCAGCATTGTCTATCAGGATATTGCTCGCGGCGAATGTCAGTTGATTATTGTTCGAAAAGCTTTTAAAAACCGATGGCATGGTGATCGTTGCGTTTTTAAAATGCAGGCCTCGCCAGAGATTCGTTTTTGTGCCTTTGTATTCCTGTGGAAAAAGTATGCCCGTAGGATTTGCCACATCCGACTGGTCAAACATCACGTCTTTAGCTTCAATGAGAAAACCCGGTGCAGCAGCGATTTCCGCTTTCGGGATCGTCAGCCCGATGATCCATTTTGAAAGATCAGTTAGCTCGGTTTTAAAATTTGAGCTGATCGGGTTGCCATTTGCAGCGTTTTTCAGCCATGCCACCGGGAGTTTTAAATCCGCGTCAAGCGCCAGCTTTTTAAAACCCTGTTTATCCCACGTGAGCGCTGTTCCTGAGTTTGCCCCTGCCGACTTTTTAAAAACAATCCCAAACGACGATGGCGACGGAACATCATAATCCTGAGCAAGGAAAAGCTGCACTGCGCCATTGCCAGTTTCATCGCCAAACCCCGCCGGGAAAAACGACATGCCCGATACACCCAGCGCCACACGTGCTGAGGGATTGATATTTGAAAAGTCAAGCTGCGTCAGCGCATTTACTTCTGCCGTCATCGGAGAAAACTGCATGCCCACAAGCGCAATTGTCACCTGGTTCATGCCGATGCCTTTCTGGATTCCCACCGGAAGCTTCTGCGCCTGCTGCTTTGGAACGCCGACGACATTTGCTGCTGCAGAATTTACCGCTGAAGCAATTTTCTCTTTTGCAAAATTCAGCGCTTTGCCCTGCACCCCATCAAGCGTGCTTCCTAGCTGGCTTTGCACCGATGGGATACCTACCTGGAGTTTTGAAACAGCTTTACCGTCCATCACGCGGCGGATCGCCATATTGACTTTTAAAGCAGAAAATTCCACCTCGACAGGCATTAGCATAAAGGGCACATAGATGGAACCGCTGCCACTCAGGTTCTGCGTATTATCGCTCGTCAGTGTGCCAAGCACAAGCTGGAATTTCCCGATATACAGTGTATCGCCTGTTTTTATAACCTGGCCTGTACCATTATTACTATAATTCACCATTTCAAGACCGCGAAACGTAAAAGGCGTTGCTCGTCCGTCAGGTTCGCCGATTGGCTGCGCCTGCTGATCGAGCGCCTGCACACTCCATACGTATTTTCTTCCGGGAGTGGGCGGCTCAATTTCCGGTAGCCAGAGAAGCTGGGTCTGACCGGTCACCTGCCGGTCAATGATCGGCTGATTCCCCTGAAATGCCTGTATCGGCGTCTGTCCTTTTAAAACCTCAAAGACCGTCACGCGGTACGTCACGGGAAATGGCGGCTGCGGCATCACACTAGTCCAGCGGAGCACTGGGCGTTCATTAAATTTCAATTCAGCATTATTCAGCGGCTGGATAAGGATCGGCGCCTGATACGATGTGGCAAAAAGCGTACGGCACACTGGAGATGGCGTGGAGACCACCTGTGAAGAAACCGGATCTATAAGCTGCACGCAGATCTGATAGGTGCCTGCCGGCAATTTCCCTGTGCGCACGACGGTTTCCTTTATATCGCCGAAGAACTCCATCGCACGTGAGTTTAATACATCCTGCGCAAAATATGTACTGGTACCAGGCGGAATAGTAACAATGGGTGACTGCGGAAGTCTCGTCTGCGCACGGAGTGTACCGCCAAGCGTGATCTTTACATCTACTTTTACCTGCCGCGATGCAGTCCCTGTATTCGTTACGATCAAGGTGACCGTAGACGGCTGCTTTTCCCAGTCGGAAATGTACGGGCTTGGGTTAGGGCTTACATTTAAGACCACATTTAAAGGCTGCGCGTATGCCTGGGCTACAAGAATGATGAATGCTGCGAGGCAGGAAAGGAGATGTTTCATAATCATTCCTTTATGGAAAAGTAGATGGATTTTTAAAGGAGATTTTAAAAACTTTTTAAAAGTTTTAAAACGAGTTGTGATCTTTTTAAAAGAACTTTTTAAAACTGCCAGGACAATGCAGTCTGTGCGAAATGTTCCTGGAAATCTGCATTATTACGGGCCGAGCCATACTGATAATTATTCGTTGAAAAATTTACCGTAAATGTCATATTTGAGATAAACCTCCATTGTAGACCTGCACGCGCAAAAATCTGTGTGTCGGCTGTCCCGCTACCGACAGTATTTCGTGCGAAGGTAAGTCCGAGAGTCGGCACGAGTGCATCTTCTAGAAAACGGTAACTTCCGCTTATTGTCGCGTTATTCAGTGTATAGGGCGCCAGCGGCAGATCATTTGTCAGGTGCGTCAGTGCAAGCGTCGCCGTGAATGGAATATGACGCAGTACGGCTGTATATGCGCCAGTTATAGTCTGTGTGAGATTGGTTTGTTCCTGACGCGTCACTACGTTCATTTCCGTAAAATCATCGTGGTTATAGCCAAAACTAATACTGTGCGTAAGATCGTCGCCGGTAAGCGTCAGCACAGGATTAATACCAAAAGCCTGCGCCACGTTCTGCACGCGGAGTGAATCTTCCCGGACATTCGTACGCTGTCCAAAATTCGAGTAATTCAGATTGAGAGAAAGTATGTCTATTGGTAGAATTGTAAGATTTGCTGAGCTTAAAAGCTGATTGAGAGGAGCAGCATTTGTGCCGGAAATATTATTGATGCGTGTGCCAATTGCCCCGTTAAAAAATACTTTTCCATCCAAAAACTGCACTCGCGGCGATAGCGTAACGTCAAACCTGTCCGCCTGCATGAACGGAAAACCAAGGGTTGCATATCCTTCGCCAATATAATTTGCAGCGAGTTTTACTCCCCAGATTGCTTCATCGTAACTCATGGAAGCTGTTCCTGCATAATCAGCACGTGTAGAGATTGTCGGACGCAGAAGCGATTGTGCAAAATGGGGAAGCTCACCGGTAACTTCTGTTATTTCCGGCGCGTTCATATCGCGTGTGAAGACGCTTGCACCGGCTTCTGCATTCACTACGAGCCCTTCAATGATATTCCAGCGCAGATTAAGTGTAGAAAGAATACTTTCCTGCGGCGTTAGTCCGGCAGGTTTTCGCTCGATCGAATTTTGCTCATCACGGGCTTTTACAAAATTGAGATCAGCCAGGAAACCGCTTTCCGAGCCGATACCAAGCTTAGCCGCGTAGAGCCAGCGCATATACGCGCCGGAAATACCACGCAGGGAGTCACGCTCAATCGGACGCTGCGCCACACCTGCATTCGCTGAGAACCTGAAGATACCCGGGCGGAGATCGGTTCCCGCGCCGAAAATCTGGATATTGCCAACAGAAAGATCGGAATACTGCGGGATATGCGAGCCAAGATACGTTTGCGCCCAGCCGAATTTTGGTGCAACGCCGATCGTATTTAACTGGTTTAAAACAAAATCACCAAACGTGGTTCCATCAGAAAAAGGCGTAATGGTATTGGTTTCCTGAAGGCTTACAATAATTGTGACAGGAAATGTAATACTTTCATTCAACGTAAAGGTAGGAGTTGCGACAAGACGCGTGAGCACAGCCGGACGCCGCGCTGGAAAGAAATTTGCAGCGCTTGTATTAAGATTATAAAAATCCGAAGAAAGTGTAATGCCGCCGGTGAGGTTTGCGCGAACAGCAGACGAATCATCACCAATGAGTGAAAATTGCGCATGTGCAGTCGCAATTTTTAAAAAGAAAACAACTATTATCGCAATGAAAATGCAGCTTCTTTTTATCGGTGTATTACAGAATTCCCCTTTCAACGTAGTAACACCAGCGAATCGATATGATATTAATTTTTAAAAGAATTACGGCACTTTTGTTGAGCAAATATACTTGTAAAAAATCAATTTCAAAGAAGAATTTTATGCCCTTTTTCTTTAACAAATCAACACTAAAAATTGTATTTTCGACAACTATTCACAATTATCATTTTTTATTTCAATTCCCTTCCTGAATTAATCGCGCTCATCGCCCGTGTTGAGCCAACCCGCACAATATATTCAAGCGCTTCGGCACCACGATTGATCATCTTATCCCGCTCCTCGATTTCCTCGCTTTTAAAATCCGAGAGAACGTAATCAGCCATTTCTCCTGGCTCGAATTTCCTGTCAATGCCGCAGCGCAGACGCCAGAATTCATCTGTATTTAAATGGTAAATCATGCTTTTTAAACCGTTGTGCCCACCGTCGCTGCCACCCTGCTTGAAATGCACTTTGCCAACGGGAAAATTTAGTTCATCCACGACAGCGATCACGCGCGACGGATGGATTTTGTACTGTCCGCACAATTGCTTTACGGCTTCGCCTGAATTATTCATATATGTCGTCGGGAATACCACGAGAATTTCCGAGCCGTGCATTTTTAAAGCTGCTTCGTACCACACTCCCTTTCCCGCTTTCGGTTCTGTTTTAAAACGCTTTAGAAGTTCAAAGCACACCAGCCAGCCAATATTGTGTCGCGTCTGTGCATATTTCTCGCCCGGATTTCCCAGGCCGACAATTAACCAATCCATATTCTTGTTTTTTTAAAGGAACTTTTTAAAAATAATACAAAGTTATGTCAAATAAACTTGACATAATGTCAATTTTGCTTTACATTTGTATTCATGAGTAATTCTGAAAGCGAAATTGGTTCAAATCTACGAAAAATCCGCGTGGAAAGGGGACTTACGCAGGCGCAACTTGCCGAGGCTATCAGCGTGAGCCGCCAGACGATTAATTACATCGAGCAAGGCACCTACTGCCCTTCGACAAAACTGGCTTTGCAGCTTGCGCGCATTTTAGAAACAACAGTTGAGGAGCTGTTCTTTTTAAAGGAGGAAAAACCATGAGCTTTAAAGAAGTAAAAGACGAACGGCTGCAATTGCAGAAGTATAAGGCAGGATACCAAACGTATAACATTTTGATGATCATACATCTGATGATAGCTATAGCACTGGTGTATGCAATTGACATTACCACAAATCCCATAGTCCTGATTGCATATATTCCTTTTTTTGCTGGATTATGGATATATGAATTTAAAGCAGAAGAAGCGGAAGAATTTGATGAAGAGCAAACAGTTTTAAATGCTGCTTCTCAACGGCGTACATGGATTATCATCGCGAAACGCGCTGTATTTGTGGCACTATTTGGGTCTCTCACTAATTATTTTCTTATGAGTGAGCAGGATAGTTTATTGAACTCAATTCAATTCGGTCTCCTGAATGGAGTATGTGTAGGAATTTTCTGGTATTACCATACGAATAAAATTTTAAGGAAAAATACAGAGCAGGAAAATGATAAAACAGGATGAATACATGTGGCATATCACCCTGAAAGCCGGAACATTTGCTTTTCATGCTATGATGATATTGTCGCTAATCAGCACCGTGATTTTCGCTATTCGGCGCAAAGGTGTGATAGAGCTTGACGAATATTCCATGAACCAGATAGTGCCGCTTCCGTGGCAGGGCGGTATGGTGTTCTATACACTGTATCGTTGGATGAAAGGCGCAGTTGAGGCCGAGCATGAGCTGGCTGACCGCACCTTGCAACGCTATGCTTTTAAAAGATATTTTTCATTACGGCACTCGGCTCGGTTGCGATTGGGATTTTCAACTACTTCTATGTTTTTGAAAGAAATCTCGAAGTCACGCTGACCGTTGGCTTTATCCTGATGACGACCCTGACCGGCATTAACTACTTTACGTTCCGTGAAGCGAAATAAGAGAAGAAATTTTTAAAAACTGTGAGGCGGGTATGTTTACACACAATGAATGTACAAAACAAATTACATTAGAAGCCGGGCTTTTTGCTTTTGCTATTACTAGCGCGCTTTCTATCACTGCTTCGGTGATATTCTTTATGCGCGGTGACGGATTTATGGAGATTGATGACCGCATGATGGGCTATATTCTCGTAATGCCGTGGCTTGCGGGCGTTATTTTTTTCAATGCGTATTCACGTTTTAAAGGCGCCTCAAAAGCACAATGTGAAATGAATAATCAAAAGGATAATTCGCTGAAATTCGCTTTTAAAAACATGATGATAATCTCGCTTTCCGGTGGAATCGGCATTTCCGTTTTCAACTACTTTTTCACTTTTAAAAACAATGTGGAAATGACATTGTTGATGGGATTTATCCTTGTCATAGCATTACCGGCTTTGTTGTACTTCTCAGATTTACGCAGGGTGCGAGATGATGAGCATGTTTAGTTTTAAAGCTTTGAAAAAGCAGAGTCCTGATGAGCGGCTTCAGTTGATTGGTTTTAAAGCTAGTTTTTATGGATTTTTTTGTGACGGTTTTGATTTCGTTTGCCGTTGCGCTTCTCTTTTTGCTTCGGCTAGAAGGGCTCATAGATATTAATTGACAAAGCGTTTGTCTTGCTGCTTCTGCTGCCGTTTTTTGCGGGTTCCGGGTTTGTTCTGTATTATCTTTTAAGAAACGGATTTTTTGCCGTACAACGTGAAGCTATCAATCAACGCCTAAAGGCCAGCATCTCAAGTAGTTTGTACTCATCGGGTAGTTCGTCTGGATGCTGATTTTATACTGTTATTTATGGATTTCATGAACCGTGGTATGAAAAGATAAGTATTGGTATTTTTACAGCTTTTTTTCAACATTCTTTCCATGATATTTGCAATATTGCAAAGTGAAAAATATTGAGGAATAGTTTTAAAAATTAAATTTTATAAGAACTATGAATACCTTTATTAAAAAAAATCGGGCGATGAGCGACTGGATTTTCAAAAATTTAAAGCCGCATACAACGCTTTCTGGACAATATTTTTCCTGAACGTGGGAATAACATTCCTGATATTCAGTATAATGAATCTTGATGATAATCCTGTTATTCTGCTTTTTGCTTTGCCATGGTTTATCGGGATGTTCATCTACGAGACCCTTGCGTGGGAATACCTGGAATATACTGAAGAGCAAAAACTGAAAGACGAAAGTGGCAGAAAGCGGTTCATAAGAAGCATGATGATCAGACTGGCACTCACGTTAGTGTTTGCCGGCCTTACTAATTACTATTTTGTTTCAGACCAGAAGAGCATTGACGGGTCGATCGCTTATGGCTGTGTTTTCACAGCTATCATGGGTGCTATACTGTACACTCAGTATTCTGCACAAATTAGAAAATCCAGGAGATAATTATAAACATATCCATTTTTAAAAACATTGGCGATGAGCGCCTGGCAGCGCTACAATATCGAGCAGCCTGGCGGGCCTATATGATTACTCTCGTGCTCAGTTGACTTGGAATACTTAGTGCTTTCCTTTTCACCGACGCGGGTAGAACTCCCGTCATATTTGCACTTATCACACCACTTTCTGTCGGCCTGGTAATTTATGAGAATTCCAATAAGGAATATGAAGAATTTTAAAAGAGCAGTTTGGAGAATCACCGCAAATCAGACGCTATTTCCTTATAAAAGCAGCACGTGCCACCATTGCTATTTCTACCGTGGCTGCGATCGTTAATTATTTTACGCCTTGGCATTATGATATGAGTATGGCTTTTTGGAGTTATATTCGGGATTGTGATGGGGGCAGGAATTTACTACCGATTAGTGATAAAGGAAAATCAGACTTAGCAAAAAGCAGAATAGGCACTACATACTAAAGCAATTATACAACAGTTTTTTTTACAGGGCATATTGTAAAGAATATCCAACTTAGAAGCCAGGTAAAAAAGGATAAAATACATTATGCCCTAAAGCACAACGAAGTAAAACACATTTTCATTGCTTATAACAGGCAATATGAGTCGGGAGAAGATTCTGCTGAAAATAATTTTTAAGCGTTACGAGCTTGGACTGGTCGATAATCATGCCTTTTTGAAGTACAAGCTTACTACTGAAGGTGTATATGTCCTGAGCAGACTGCATTCCAATCCGGATTTCAGGGATAAAAATACTTTTGATTCCCTTTAAACTTTCTTCATCAGGCAAGTGCTCATGTTTTTCTTGATCATTTGCAGTCTTTTGTGTGAATTTCTCTTCATCTTCAACTCCAGCAATACCAACTTGTAAAGGAGCACATTTACCGCTCTGTGCCAGCTTATAAAATACTTTTATTACTTCAGGATAAAACCAGCTGGCTCTACGATGGATAAGCGCAATAGCATCGGCCTGCCTTTTTGCCAACTCCATCTCAGCCAGATAGGGTTTCTGTCCCTGGGCTTTTGCCTCCAGTTCATCCGGGTATAACCCATATACTAAATTATGGTAAAGGTCACATATCTGCAGTATTTGCGCCTCGATAGTGATGTCACTGCCACTCAGACCCAAAGGAAACCCGCTGCCATCAAAGCGTTCATGATGCTGAAGAATTATTTCTGCTTCTCTTTCAAAATCGCGAATAGCTAAGATATGGTCTACGCCCCTTTTGACGTGGCTCTTATACATCTCATAATCTTCAGCATCCAGCAGATCAGGATGGGTAGTAAGGCATTGCGGCGGAAGCCCGATTTTACCGATGTCATGCAGAAGTGCGGCAACTACAAGCGGTTTGATCCTTTCCTCTGTCAATTCCATCTTTGCAGCGAGAGCACGCACCATGACAGCAACCGTCTGCCCGTGATGAGCATGATAATATAATTCATGCGAACTAATAAGGCCTGTTAGCATACGAATAATCTGCAAGGTATTTTCCTTAATACGTTCATTTAAAAGCCCGATGGTCAGATCCTGCTCCTGTAAATGATAAGTATGCTGCTGTATTTCCTGTATAAGCTGCCGGTTATGGTGTGAAATGTTATAATATTCTATACACCTATTGACAGTAATCTGAATATGCTCATTTTTCCATGGTTTACTAATGAACTCGTAGATATGCCCAAGGTTAATATTGGTGATGATATCTTCAATATGTGTAGATCCTGTCATAATAATGCGAACTGCATTAGGCACAATTTCGCGGGATTGAATCAGGAATTCTGTCCCGTTCATATCAGGCACGTGCTGATCAGCAATAATCACATGGGGAATGAAACCATGACGTATAATTTTTAAAGCCGCCTCCCATTCCTGGCTATCTTTATGTCATATTTATCCTGGAACAACTGGTGTAAAAGCACCAGTATAGCATAATCATCATCCACAAAGAGAAGATTCCCTCTTTTGTTCGATGCCGGTTGCGAATGAGCCCCGTCGTATATTGCCTCATCATTTAATTTCATTTCTTAATTTTTTCTTTGAAGGTAGGAATAGTATCGTAGGTATTAGAACGTCCTGAATTGGGAAATTAGGACTGATTGTCTAATATAGCTCCCGTTATCACATAATATCGGTAAAACTACGTAGATATTGAGAGCAAAAAAAAATTACAGGAAAACTATTAGCGGGAACCCGCAACACGCAGTATTTCAGGACTGTAGAAATTTACGTTGTATTGCAAAAAGACGCTTTTGAGTACCGTCATTCTATCCACGCATTTCACCTAGGATTTCTCGTAATGCCCCCGCAGCTTCCCTAATTTCTTCTTCGGTCGTGTCTTTTGAAACGGAAAATCTTACGGCTGCATTTGCTTCGGCATCAGGCAGCCCAAGCGCTTTCAAAACATGCGACGGCTGCGGCGTACCCGAAACACAGGCAGAACCATTGGAGACAGCAATGCCGCGCATGTCGAGCATCTGCAGAATCGCTTGGCCGTCAAGGCGGTTAGCGTCGGTGAAGGAAAGATTGAGAATATTCGGCAGCGCTACCTGCTCCGGCGTATTGATGCGAATATCAGGAATGTCTTTTACAAGAGTTTTTAAAAGCGTAATGCGTTTTTGCATTTTGCGTGCGCGCTTTTCCATATTTTGATGCGCCAGGCGTGCGGCTACCTGCATTCCGACAATGAGCGCTACGGGTTCTGTTCCTGCGCGGCGATTACGTTCCTGGGCACCGCCATGCTGGTGTGCTTTAAAATCTATGCCCCGCCGTATGAACATCGCGCCAACCCCTTTCGGCCCATGTATTTTATGCGCAGAAAATGACGCGAAATCGAGTTTTAAAGCTTGTGTATCAAGGGGAATCTTGCCAAAAGTCTGCACGGCGTCTGTGTGCAGGTACGCGAAATCAGCCACTTCGCGAATGAGATGCAGCGGGTTTACCACGCCGGTTTCATTATTGGCATGCATGATGCTGACAAGAGTATTACGCCTGTTATTTTTTTGTAGTTCTGCCATATCCGCCACACCTATAGAATTTACAGGGATCTCTATTGCTTTAAAACCCATACGGGCAAGCTCTATTGCGGGTTCTAGAACGGCGTGATGCTCAACCGCAGAGTACAAAACCGTATCGGCAATTTTCGTCGAAAGGCATGCACTTTTTAAAATCGTGTTGTTTGATTCAGTGCCACCACTCGTGAAGTAAATTTCCGCAGGATGTGCTTTTAAAAATGAGGCTATTTCTTCACGGGCATCCTCTACGGCGACGCGTGCTTTGCGGCCAAGTGCGTAGGAAGACGACGCGTTGCCATAGTGATCGCGCAGCCACGGTAGCATGGCGTCCAGCACCCGCTTATCGATTTTCGTTGTGGCGGAATTATCAAGATAAATCATGCTTTACCATATCCCTTATACTTATCGTACTTAGCACTATAGGTGACAATATTCATGTCTTTATCACGCAGAGTACCGCCCGAAGGAGAAAGAAAAAACTGGCCAATTATATCGGTTTTTTCCTTTGAAATAACGCCTGCCTCATCCACGTAAAAATGAACAATGTAATAACCAAGCTGCTGTTCGGCGGTTTCGGTTTGCTTTACAAGATTTTCGTGGGAAAAGCAATGGATATCGGCATTAGTTTTAAGAGAATTTTCTGCCATGATTTCTATGGTTTTAAAACAATTGTTTGGGTACGTGCGTAATATACGGTAAATTTGAAAGCTTTGGCAATAAATATCTTTTAAAAAGTTCAGCCCTTTTTAAAAGAACCTGCCTTGTAAAAGACGTATGTTTTTTAACAATGAAAAGGAAATCATTTTTTTTAAAATGCGTCTATTGCATCTCAAAATTACGAAACAAACGATTTCAATACTCTCAGAAGATTTTTTATGTTAAAGTTTTTGCAAAAAGTATTCGGCACGAAGCATGATAAAGATGTCCAGCGAATGCTGCCGATGGTGGAAGAAATCAACGAGGAATTTCAAAAATTAGCCTCGCTTTCAGACGATGAACTCCGCGGAAAAACCGATGAATTTAGGACGCTGATACAGGAGCGCATCGCTGATTTTAAAACCGAACTGGAAGAAATTCAAAATCGCCTGCGCACCGAAGACATGACGCACGAAGAGCGTATGGACGTGTACGCCCGCATCACCGAACTTGAAAATGAAGAATATACAACAATTCAGGCAACACTGGATGAGATCCTTCCTCAGGCATTTGCCGTTGTAAAAGAAACCTGCCGCCGCCTTGTGGGAACCACATTTGACGTGGCCGGGCAGCCCATGACTTGGGACATGGTGCCGTACGACGTGCAGCTGATGGGCGGAATTATCATCCATGAAGGTAAGATCGCTGAAATGGCTACAGGTGAAGGGAAGACACTCGTAGGCGTAGCTCCAATGTACCTCAATGCGCTTTCAGGCCGCGGCGTCCACCTCATTACGGTGAATGACTACCTTGCCAAACGCGACTCAGACTGGATGGGCATTGTGTTTAGCCGTCT
>DASPKH010000403.1:0-2859 GCA_035628175.1 Patescibacteria group bacterium | reverse complement strand
ATTGCGAGCAATAAGCTTTAGGTATTGAATTAAAATAAAAATCAGTGGAATCAGGCTAATCAAACAGGATCTTTGATTGAGACAAAAAGGAGCAGCTTTTAAAAAGTTGCTCCTTTTTATTTTAAAAATAGTTCTTAAATTATTCACGTCTGAGGGCAGCTGCGATCTGTGTTTGAGCAGCTCGTTTTGAAGGGAAAATCGTTGCGAGAAAGGAAAGCAGAAGTGTTACAATAATAACAGCAATAACATCTGAAAAATGAACCGATAGCGGAAGTGCAGCAAGAATATATTTGCTCGTATCAAGTTTTATCCAACCGAAATGAATCTGCCCGAAGCACAAAGCAAGCCCTAAAACCACACCGGCAAGTGTACCAAGAATCCCGATTGAGAGCCCTTCCAAAAGATAAATTCTCTGGATGAAATTATCGGATGCGCCCATAGATTTTAGCATCGCAATATCAGCGCGCTTTTCAAACACAGTCATAGAAAGCGAAGCGAGAACGTTGAAAACCGCTACAACGATCACGAGACTCAGAACAACAAATGACGCCAGCCGCTCAAGCTGCATTACATCGTATAACTCCTTATGCAAGTCGTACCACGTTTCCACAATGATATTTTGTGGCAGGGAAGTTTGTAAAGATTTTTGCACTGCGACAACAGAATTAATTGAATGGAGGCGTATGTCAATGGACGTTGCATCTTTTTCACCGGCTTTTAAAAGCTGCTGACCGAGCTGTGCAGAAGTATAGCCGACGGTATTATCGTACTCGCGCGCATTAGCCTGGAAGATACCTGAAACGATTACTTTAATGCCCTTTGGTCGCGACATCGAGGCTAGCGCTGACTCAATCATGCGTGGCGACACAAGTGTGATCGTATCACTCGGCAGAGCGCGTAACCTATCCGCCAAACCCGCACCGAGCACCACCGCGGGAAAATCGCCGATACCAAGATTGAACTTCCCGATAATCACCGTCGAGGCCACACCTGAAACAGAGTTGACGTCTTCCTGCCGCATCGCTGTGAGGTTAAAAACCTGTGGCGAATTCCCCTGAAGAGCGATCATCCTGCCCTGCAAAACAGGCGAAGCCGCTGACACTTCCGGCATATTTTTGATACTTTGTAAAAGCTCGTCAGGATTGTTTAAAAAAGCTCCTTTTTTAGCAGAAATACGGATGTGCGGGTCAAAGCCAATAAGCATTGATTCTACTACACCCCGGAAACCGTTGAAAATAGATGTAACGCAGATAAGCGCTGCAACGCCGACGGTAATTCCCAAAAAAGAAATCGTAGTGATAAGCGATATAAAATGGAGCGTCCGCCGCGAGAAAATATACCGCCGTGCTATGAAAAAAGGAATGGACAAATTTAAAAAGTAAAAGTTGAGAAAATTATGCTTGTTTTCGTCTGCGTGGGGAATGCGGTTTGCTGCGGTTACGCATATCTTTTAAAAAGTAGTTTTGCGCATTGAATTCCGGCTCACCTTCTATCGGTTGTAATCGTTCATAACTGCCGTCAGCGAGAAGTCGGCGCGATTTCACATTATCCTGCCAGTAAATATTAAGGATGTTTTTTAAACAATCTTTTAAACGCGGCTCGGCGATCGGCACCATTAGTTCTACGCGGCGGTCAAGATTGCGCGGCATCCAGTCTGCGCTGGAAATGTAATGCTCTTCAGCGCCACCGTTTTTAAAAAAGAAAATACGCGTGTGCTCGAGAAAACGACCGATAATAGAGCGTACCTCAATAGTTTCGCTCACACCAGGTATCCCTGGCCGCAAGCAGCAAATCCCACGAATAAGCAGCCGGATTTGAACACCTTTCTGCGACGCTTTGTACAATGCTTTTATGATTTCTTCATCCACAAGCGAATTCATTTTCACCCAGATAAATCCCGGATTTTCCGCTGTGTGATGTTCAATCTCGCGGTGGATCATTTCAATAAGTTTTTGCCGCAGATTAATCGGTGCAACGATAAGATTCTCCCATTTTCTGCGATGGGAATATCCTGTGAGAAAATTAAAAAGGTGGATCGCGTCTGTTGCAAACTCCTCGCGAGCCGTAAAATAGCCAATGTCTGTGTAAATCCGGGCTGACACCTGATTGTAATTACCCGTTGAAAAATGCAGATAGGTGCGTAGTTTATTTTGTTCCCGGCGAACAACCATCGCGATTTTGCTGTGTGTTTTTAAACCCATCACACCATAGATCACGTGCGCACCGGCTTGCTCCAGCTCACGCGCCCAGATGATATTATTTTCCTCGTCAAACCGCGCTTTTAATTCCACAAAGGCTGTTACGTCTTTGCCATTTTCGGCTGCATGTTTTAAAGCCGCAACAACAGGAGATTTTCCACCTGCGCGATAAAGCGTAATTTTTATCGCTAATACTTTTGGATCAACAGCGGCGGCAGCGATGAAGCGGACAACGCTGTTGGAAAAAGAATCAAAGGGGTGATGCACCATGAGATCCTGCTTGCGGATCGCGTCAAAAACATCCTCATCTGGGGCAAATTCCGGTATAGTCCGCGTTGTAAACGGCGCGTCCTTCAGCCCGCGTGCTTCAATTTTGTATAACTCCATGAAGTCAGGAATATTTAGCGGACGGCGCAGCGAATACACATCATCCGGATCAAGGTCGAGTGAATTCATGAGCAATTTCACAAGATATTCCGGCATGGTTTTGCTCACCTCCAGGCGCACTGCAGCGGTGCCCGAGCGACGCTGGCGAACCTGTTCGGCGATTGCTGTCAGTAAGTCATTGGCTTCATCTTCGGCCAGTTCAATATCGGCGTCACGCGTCACGCGGAATGTATGGGATTCTACCACTGTCAGTCCCGGAAAAAGGGTTTCGGCA
>DASPKH010000402.1:0-13031 GCA_035628175.1 Patescibacteria group bacterium | reverse complement strand
TCGCGTGGTGATCCTTGCAGGAAATGGTAAGGTTTTTTGCGCGGGCGCCGATCTTGGGTATCTACAGCAGGTGTCGCAGTATTCGATTTTAGAAAATGCTGCAGACTCACGGCTTTTGCAGGAAACATTTCATGCAATCTATACCTTCCCTAAGCCCGTGATCGCTAAGGTTCACGGTGCAGCAATCGCAGGTGGCTGCGGGCTTTCAACAGTGTGCGATTTTGTCGTAGCGGGGCGCGAAAAAGCGCTTTTTGGCTATTCAGAGGTCAAAATTGGTTTTATTCCTGCAGTGGTAATGGTGTATCTTTTAAAAAAGATCGGTGACACACGCTCGCGAAAGCTGCTGCTCTCAGCAGAAAATATCTCAGCGACTGAGGCGGAGCGCATCGGGCTTATCACTCATGTGTGCGATGATGCCGAATTGGACAATTATACGCAGGAGCTGGCTTTAAAACTCGCGGTGAACAGTGCATCAAGCATGATGCTTACGAAAGACATGCTGAATAACCTGCACGGAATGTCGCTTGATGCAGGGCTGCGGTATGCAGCTCAGATGAATGCTTTTACACGGATGACCAACGACTGCAAGGCTGGCATTGCATCCTTTTTAAAACAGTAAATTTATAGGGAATTTAAATTTTTTAAACTTACGATATTCTACAATGAAAAAAATCGCGATAATATTGGGCGCTCTCTTATGCGCAGTATGTGTGCATACCACAGCGCTTGCACAGGCAGATATCCTACTGACAGGAACAATTACCGATGAAGCTACGGGAAAAGGCATTAGCGTCAAATATGAGATCATTGATCCGTCCGGCAAAAAAGTTCTCGGGAAATCAAACTCTGTTGGAGGTGCTTATCAGGCAATTTTAAAAGCGGGACAGGAATATACGATCAATATCAGCGCTTTTGATATTATGCGAAAATCAGAAAGATTTTCCGTACCAGGCAGTGCAAAATACATGGAGCATCCGCAGAGTTTTACCGTAAAAAAGCTCTCCACCGGTACGAATCTTTTTACGCTGCAGGCATTTTCTGCCAGCCAGTCAGCTGTGCTTCCTGCTGTGCAAAGTGAGCTCACAGAACTCCGCGAAATCTTAAAGCAAAACCGGCTTTTAAAAGTTGTCCTCACGGTCGGCGCTGCTGAGACAAACTTCCCGAAAACAACTGTGACGACGCAGCAGAAACAAAAGCCAAAAGCTCCTGCAAAAAAAGGTAAGAAGGCTTCTGAACCTGTTGCTGAAGAGGTTGCTCCTGCGCCATCAGTGCCCACCGTAACACCTGAACAGGAACTTGTGAACAGGCGTATCGCTGCTTTAAAAGAATATTTTGCTGACGTGAAAAATGCCGAAGACCGCATCCAGTATGTATGTGAACTGCCTGATGCTAAAACAGTAAAAACCAAAAGTGGTGCTATAGCAAACCTCGTGATAAATGTGGGCGAAGTGAAAGATATGTTTGATTAGTTTTTAAAGTAGTACATTACAGCGCGTTGTTTTTTTAAGCAACGCGCTTTTATTTTAAAAATATGACACAGGAAATAGTTTGAAAGGACTAATGGTCGAATTTATATGGAATGGCAGTAGGGTTCAGGGCTATACTAAAATCGCTTGGTAAAATGGTGGAATTCTACATAAATGAAAATACCGATCACGCACTTTTTAATGACACATGCCAACAGTCTATAATGCCACAGCTACACAGGATGCATGGAGAAAGTAGTTTTTTTTAGCACATACAATAATGGATGACATCTTTACACACGCGCCAAAGTTGCCAAAAGATTTTCATGATCGGGTGTATGAAGTTGTCTGCCAGATTCCTTTTGGGAAAGTAACGACCTATGGCCATATCGCACAGGCGTTGGGTTTACGCTCGTCTGCGCGAATGGTGGGGTACGCGCTCAATGCTGTCACCGACCGTGTAAAAATTCCGTGCCACCGTGTGCTAAATCGTAACGGAGAGCTGACTGGCAAGATGCACTTTGAAACGCCGACGCTCATGCGTGAGCTTCTCGAAGGTGAGGGTGTGGAATTTCAGGGCGATGCAGTAAATCTTAGAAAGCACCTCTGGATTCCGCCGATGCCGGATGATGATATGCGGCTCTTTTAAAATCCAATTTCCTGCATGCC
The DNA here is from genome assembly GCA_035628175.1 of Patescibacteria group bacterium. Classification (GTDB taxonomy): domain Bacteria; phylum Bacteroidota; class Ignavibacteria; order Kapaibacteriales; family DASPKH01; genus DASPKH01. The sequence goes on along the minus strand of DASPKH010000402.1, from coordinate 10,896 downwards.
CGCTTTTTAAAAAACGGGCATTTTTTTATAATGGGGATTTTCTTTAAAAGAAACATGGTTGAAGTAATATCAGTGTAAAAATTTACCGGTAATTCCGGACGGAAATGCTATATTTACGGCTTATCATATTACTTCTTCTCTCCATTGTTTTTCCCATGAATTCTACTTCTGAGCCTGTACCTGTTTCTACAGAGCCACTTGTAAATATTGCACACATTGATCCGCGTATCGTATTAGACATCCGCTACGCCACCACGAATAATTTTACCGGCAAAATACTATACTCCGAGCCAAAATGCTTCCTGCGGCTGAGCGTTGCAGAAAAGCTGCGGCGTGTGCAGAATGACCTTGAGCCACTCGGACTTGGCCTGAAGATTTACGATGGCTACAGGCCGCTTTCCGTTCAGCGGGAATTATGGCGGCTCACTCCCAGCAAGAAATATGTAGCCAATCCTGCCATTGGCTCGAAGCACAATCGCGGTGCAGCAGTAGACCTCACATTAATCCAGCTCTATGACTGCGCTGAGCTTCCTATGCCTTCAGGCTATGACGAATTTACCAAGCGCGCTCACAGAAACTATGTCGGCGCAAGTGCCCAGGAAAAAAAGAATAGCGGGCTCCTTGAATTTTATATGATGAAGCATGGTTTCCTGCCACTTCCACACGAGTGGTGGCATTACGATGTTGCTGACTGGCGGAAATTTCCTATAACGGATATACCACTACACGAGCTACGCTGATTTTTAAAAAGGGCTTGTATTTTAGGCTTTATATTTTACACCGGAACATGCTTTTTAAAAGCAGCTCCGGTTTTTCTTTTGTAACCATTTTTAACAATTCTGATTTTGTGCAGGGGAAAAAATTGCGTAACATAGCAGTTCAAAAATTTTCTCAGAATTAAAACGGGATGTTTATGGTAAAATCACTTGCATTATTAGCCCTGCTTTTTATTACATTGCCTGCTCTTGCTCAGGAAACCACCATCACGGGTACACTTGTCGGCTCAGACGGCAAGCCAATGCCGATGGCGCACGTCCACCTTGTTCGCTACCAGTCAGACGAAAAGCCAGGTTCTGTAGCAGCTGGTAAGAACGGAATATTCACACTCAAAACAAAAGAGAAAGGACTTTTTTCACTGCAATTTACAGGCGTGGATCATGCAATGTATACAGTAGAGCCTGTTTTGATCGACAAGCCGAAGCGGATCGCTGCTCACGCAGTTTTAAAAAGAAATGCCTATCCGGAAAATTTTGATGAGGTATTGGTAAACGGTGATTTTAATAATTTTTCGTTTGACGAACCCCTTAAGATGGAAAAACAGCCGGATGGTACATTCGCTCTGGATATACCTGCCCAGGGTAAACAGGCGAAATATCAGCTAATCGGGGTAACGGCTATCGAAGGCGGGATGCGCAGCATAAATGGTACGCAGAACGATAATTATGAGTATGACGGCGCGGGAGACTACCGCTCGGTAGTAGCATCAAAAAATGGCAAAGTGCGCATTATATTTGACCCTAAGAAGCTTATCCGCTCGGGAACTGAAGCAAAAGTGGATGTAGATGATGAGCCAACGCGGCTTTTTGCACAGGCATCCAAGAATATTCAGGAGCTCAACCGAGGTTTCTGGTCGGCAAAAATGACTCATCAGGCAAAAGGCGGAAAAGCAGAGGATTTTACCTACGATTTTTCAAAAGATATTTCCCGTATTGAAAGCGCAATTGCAGCAGCGAAAACAGATGACGCGCGGAAGGTTGCACAGATGGAATATCTCTCACTTGGTGCATTGATATATAATTATAGCAAAGAGCTTCCAGGCTACAATCGCCAGACCGCAACTGCTGCGCTTCGCAATATCAGGCCCGACTCATGGTTATGGGCGCTGGACGATGGTGCGGCTTTAAAAGCTGAAGCAATTGGTGGCAGTGAGTTTGCCTCGATAATGGATGATATTCTACAACGTCATCCGGGCGAATCCGTCCGCCGCAGCCTTTTAAACAGCCAGATGATGACACTTTTTAATGAGAAGAAAAGTGATCAGGGTCTAAAATATTATAACCGTCTTGTAAAAGAATTTCCCGATAGCTGGGAGGCGAAATATGCACGCGCGGCATACAGTCCCGAACGCAATATTCAGATTGGAAAAGTGCTCCCGGCGTTTTCCATCGCGTCGCTTGATGATAAAAACATCATATTCACTAATGAGTCTTTAAAAGGTAAAATATGGCTGGTGGACTTCTGGGCAACATGGTGCGGCCCGTGTGTAGCGGAATTGCCGAAAATTCACGCTGTCTACGATACATATAAAGACCGTGGTTTTGATATCATCAGCCTTTCATTCGACGGGCAGCCTGAGACTGTTGGCACATTCCGCGCTAAAGGAAAATTTCCGATGCCTTGGAAACATGCCTTTGTGGAAGGCGGTTTTAAAAGTGATATGGCTCAGCAGTTTGAAGTAATGGGCATACCAAAGCCGATTTTAATTAATGGCGAAGGGAAAATCATCGCAGTGGGGGGCGATCTGCGTGGAGACCGGCTGGAGCAGACACTAGAGCGTGTCCTTGGGGATTCTTCGAGGAAGTAGTTTAAAAGAAGATTTAAAAAGTAAACCGGGGTAGCTTTTAAAGCTGCTCCGGTTTTACTTTGTAATCTATGTAAAAACTGAAGTTTATTGAATGAAATAAATCCTTAATTTGCAGGAATTTTACCACGATTACATCCTTTAAAAAATGCTATGAAGAAAATCTTGATATTACTTGTTTGCTTTTTTGCTTTATGCTTTACCGCAGGAGCGCAGAGCCTGGATGTGTATAATATAGATGCTTCACAATTTCCAGAAGTCAGGGCAAACTTCCGCGCAATAGATGTAAATGGAAATTCAATTCGCAACCTGTCAGCGGCAAATTTTCAAATAACCGAAAATGGTATACCTAGGAACGTGATCAGTATTTCCTGCCCGGTTCAGCCTCCGAAACCAGCACTTTCATCGGTCTTAACCATAGATATTTCTGGATCAATGAGTGTGGATCGAAATGGCGTATCGAATTTGGATCTGGCTAAAACTGCCGCTGGTGCGTGGATTGACGGTTTACCCGACGGTGAATCAGATTGTGCAATCACCGCTTTTGATAATAATAACTATTTTATACAGGATTTTACCAGCAATAAACAGACACTTCATAATTCTCTTTTAAAACTCAGTCCAAGCGGGGGCACCAACTATCATGAAGGATTTATGCTTCCGGTTGCAGGGGGACTTGAAGTGATAAAAGCAGGTAAACATAAGCGGGTTTTAATTTTCCTGTCTGATGGCCTACCAAACTTCCCACCCGATGAAGATGCAATCGTCGCAATGGCCAACCAACTAGAAGTAACTATTTTTTGCGTTACTTTGGGGCTCCCTATGCCAGATGTTTTAAAAAATATTTCCCGTAGAACAAATGGAGAGTGGTTTGAAAATGTCACGACAAAACAGGAGGCTGAAGATACATACCGGAGAATCTTGGATGCATCATTAGGAGAGCAGCCTTGTACAATCCGGTGGCAAAGCGAGATCGGATGTATCCTGAAGTATAATGTGAAAGTGAGTATTTTTAATAATACTGTCCATAGTGAACGTAGCTATACAGCCCCTGTTACTGCTTTCGCTGATATTGAAATATCACCTGTTGAAATTCGAATGAAGCGTGTAGTTCCCGGAAAGATCCGTGATAGTGTTATAACTCTTACCGCCCGAAACAGGGCAATACGGATTGATTCGATAATCCCGTCCAGTTCAGCATTTACCATCTTAGATTATGGGGGCAGTGCTCCTCCGTTTGTTCTTGAAAAAGATCAAAGCAGAAGGATAACTGTGCGATTTACTCCTGTAGATTCCGTAAAGATTTTTTCGGAATTCACCATTTTCAATAATGCCTGTAGTGCCTTTAGTTTCGCTGCATCAGGCGGATTTATGAAAATGAACGCTGATCGTAAGAGTATAATGGTGACATCGCCAAACGGGGGTGAAGTATTTGTAGTTGGGCAGGACACAAATATTACCTGGAAGGGCGTTATGCCCCGGGATACTGTTGAACTTGAATTCAGTAGTAATCAAGGTAAGAACTGGACTAGTATTAATCCGAAGGCTCAGCATCTAAAAGAGCAATGGCATGTGCCTAATATCGTAAGCGATAGTTGCCTGGTACGAGTAAGGTCAAATATTCAATCACAGCAATTGGATGCAGAGTGGGAGTGGATCAGAACCCCGGGGAACAGTGTAAAAGATCAGTGGACGACTATTGCAACTGTTGATGATAACGGGGATACATATTTGACCGGGATGTTTTATAATACAATTGATTTTGGCAATGGGGTTATACTGACAGACAATACTGCATCCAGATTTCTGGCGAAATTCGACGTAGACGGTGATCTGCTTTGGGCTCGCAAGATTGCAGGTCATGTTTATGCAGGGTTACCTTTTTTTCATCGAACGGATGGCAATGGGAATATCTATATAACAGGTTACTTCTCAGGTACAATAGCCTTAGATGGTATCTCCCTTTCGGTAAACCCAACGGAAACCGGGTATTTTTTTGCAAAGCTTAGTGATGAAGGCTCAGTAGAATGGGCAAATCAGATTGATGGCGGTGCAGGAGGATATATAGCAACTGATGGATTGGGAAATGTTTTTCTGGGTGGGACCTATAGCAATAGCACAGATTTCGGTAACGGATTTATTCTTCCTGCAGCAAATAATTCTCCCGACGATGTCCGCGATATTTTTATTGCTAAGTATTCCCCCAACGGTACTATTCAATGGGCAAAAAATTCAAAGGGAATGGGAGTTGATGTTATTAATGTCTTTGATGTCGACAGAGCAGGTAATTTATATCTTGGGGGAGAACATATCCTTTCTGTAGATTTTGGAAATGGAGTATTTCTTCCAAATTCCAAAAACAGTAACCAACACTATATTGTTAAATATAATGCAAACGGTATTGCGCAGTGGGTTCAGCCAATCTATAATTCTTATGACGGCCGTGGTTACATTGCAAATGTTAATGCTACTAATAACGGTTCACTGTATGTTACAGGCCACTTCTCAGGTCGAATAAGCTTTCCGGATAATGATACACTGAAGGGTGAAAACGATATTTTTTACCTAAAATACAACGTGAGCGATGGGAGGAAGATATGGGGAAAAAGGGTAAGTGGAAGGGAGACTGAACGGAGTGTAGCGGTTACAACTGACCCGGAAGATAATTTTTATCTCCTGACCCGTATAATCACTACCATTGGTACTGCTACCAGCCAAAACTCTATTACTAAATTTTCTGCTGATGGAAATGCTCTCTGGACAGAGCCAATAAATGGTAATGATAATGCTTTATCATCTCTTACAATTGATAACTCCGGCGCATTATATACCGCAGGTACCTTTAATGAATTTATAAGCTTCGGTAGTAAAACTGTACATAATAGCGGCTCAAAAAATATAGTTCTGGCAAAATATAGCCCATCAAGCGTTGCTGCTTCTGACCTTGAAGATACTTCTGATGCTGTATTCTCTATTGTAAAGCCAACTGCTGCAAGCCGGGATATTGACATGGGGCGGGTTCTTGTTTTATCTACGAAAGACTCGGTTATTCGGAGCTTTATTCAGAATACAGGCAGCTATGCGATTCAGATCAAAGACATAAATATTACGGGAGCCAATTATCGGGAATTTCAAATCGTTTCAGGAATTCCTCCTTTTACCATTCCTGCCGGGGAGGAGCAGGCCGTTGAATTCCGGTTTCACCCTTTGGCATTGGGCACGCGAACAGCTACAATTTCAATAGTCACTCAGGCTGACTCACTGTATCAGGCAATAAGGGGAGAAGGTGTTTTGCCAATACTGGAGGTTGCAGCATCGGCAATTGATTTTGGCGTGATAGAAGTCGGTTCTTTAAAAGATACGATTGTTGCGGCAGTTTTAAAAAATATCGGCGATGCGCCACTTGCTATTAGCAATATCCAAATGCTTGGCCCTGATAAGGATCAATTTGAGATTATCTCCGGCGGTGGCAGCTTTACACTTGTCTCAGGTGCTACACAAACCATGCAGCTGCGATTTGCACCAAAGTACATCGGGCGCACATCAGGCCAGATCGGCTTTGACTACGATGGCATGCCGGGCGGGCGTCCGGCTGTTGTGCAGCTCTTCGGGCAGGGTATTGGCGGCAATGTGTATGTCATGGATGATTCAGCGTATGTCGGTGAGACCCGTGATGTAAAGCTCATGCTCGGCAAAGTAAAGCCTGCAAGCATAGCACAAACAGCGACAACATCTTTCCGCGCAACACTCGCTTTTAAAAACTCGATCCTGACCCCAGCAAGAGCTGCTCTTTTAAATAACGCAGTTTTTAAAAAAGGTGTGAATACCGATACACTTACTATTGCACAGCAGTGGAGTGCACAAAGCAATGAGCTTGCACGGATTCCGTTTATGGCAACACTTGGCGACAGGCTCTCGTCCGAAATAGAGCTGATCGAATTTAGCTGGTTGGATGACAGCGGCTCAAAAGTAGAGTATGACACAGAACTTCAAAGCGGTATCTTTACCGTGCTCGGGATTTGCCCGGAAGGAGGCGACCGGCTTTTTAGCGCCGAAGGTAAAGCGGCGATGATGATGGTGATGCCGCATCCAGTGAGTACTTCCGCCAAAGTCTATTTTAAAACCATTGAAAAGGGCACGACAGTTCTCACGCTCACTGACGCGCTTGGACGGCAGACGGTGCTCACAAGCCGCAACTATGAGGTGGGCGAGCATGTGGTAGAGTTCCCGGCGGAAAATCTCACCCAGGGCGTGTACATCCTCACAATGCAGACGCCTACACAGATTTTCACGCAACAGGTCATTATCGGCAAATAACACCCGTTTTTAAAAGCAGTTTTTTAAAGAAAAAGCACTATCCTCATATCATGAAACCAATTGTAAAAATAGCCGGTGTCGCGCTCCTTTCACTCTTTTTAAAAACTTCTGTGCAGGCCCAGGAAAGCCGCCCCGCTTATGGCATCTACGGCGACGGAGCATATAACCTGCACCAGGCAGACTTCCGTGCTTTGCCGGGTGTGCCGAACTGCTGCGAGCGCTTTAGCTCCGGCTCAGGTGCTGGAATGAGCCTGGGGTTCGTGTACCAGTTGCCCTTTTTAAAAGATGATCTTTTTATAAATCTCCGCGCGGGCTATAACTCTTTAAGCGCTGTGCTTACACGCATCGAGCAGACGACCGTTACGGGCAACGTACCGGGAGAATTTGAGCACCGGCTGGAGGCCACACTGTCATCCGTCAGCCTTGAACCCCTCATCGGGTACAGGCTTTTTAAAAACTTTTCCCTTCAGGGAGGTCTTAGCGCTGGGTATTTGCTTCAGAAGGGCTTCCACCAGCGGGAAACGATACTCTCTCCTGACAATGGCACGTTCTTAAACGAGCAGGCGCGCTATCGTAATGACTCCTCAGGCGATATTCCGAATGCGCAAAGCATGGCGCTTGGACTGGTGGGCGGCATGAGCTACACACTGCCTATGAACAGCAGCCGGACGCTTCTGCTTTCTCCCGAGCTTCTATTCAACTACAGCCTGACTGACTTTGTTGATGGCCTGTCGTGGAAAGGACATGCCGTACGGCTCGGCGCTTCTATCATGTATTCGCCGGAAGCAGCACCTGCGACACTTCCGCCGAAGGAAGAGCCTGTCATACCGGTTGAGCCGCCGCCGGTTATTATTGCTGAAGCGCCACCTGCTGCTGCAAAGCCACAGCTTACGGCCATGCTTTCAGCTGTAGGAGTTGATGCTTCAGGCATAGAAGTACCTAACGTGACGCTCCGGGTAGAAGAATTCCTGTCCACGCAGATGAAGCCGCTCCTTCCGTATATCTTTTTTAAAGAATCTTCAAGCGAGATGCCTGAGCGGTATAAACGCATGAGCAGAGGTGAGCAAAGCAGCTTTACCATTGACAAGCTCGGGCAACTAAATACCCTTGAAACATATTACAACTTGCTGAATATCGTTGGCCGCCGCTTACAGGACAACCCACAGGCAAAGCTCACGCTTACCGGCACCAATGATAACACACTCGAAAAAGACGGCGGCCAGCAGCTTTCTGCCAAAAGAGCAGAAGCCGTGCGGGATTACCTTATACAAACCTGGAACATTGACACAAAGCGTATCGCTATTGAAACGCGGGACCTGCCCCAAAAGCCGTCCAATACAGCAGAACCCGACGGACTGGAAGAAAACAGGAGAGTCGAGCTAGCGTCCGACGACTGGAAAATACTTGAGCCTGTTATCACAAACGACACGCTCCGTCAGGCAAATCCGCCGACCTTGCGCATACGCCCAAGCGCCGGAGCAGAAGCTGGCCTTGCCCGGTGGACAATTGCCGTTGAGCAGTCTCCCGCAAACCTTTTAAAAGAGTTTACAGGCGAAGGCACACTACCGCCGGTGCTCGACTGGACAATAGCCGAAGAGCAGGGCAGGCCTTTTAATAACTCATCACAGCTTACTGTTTCCCTCGATGTGCAGGATGCTGCAAGCCAGAGCGCTATAGCGCAGAAAGTAAACGTCCCGATGAACTTCATATCGCTCCAGACAAAACGCCGCGAGCGCATTGCCGATAAGGAAATTGACCGCTTCAGCTTAATCCTTTTTGACTTTGACAAGGCAACGCTCAGCACAGCCAATCAGCGGATAGCGGCCATGATAAAGCCATACATCAAACCGGCTTCGACCGTAAGCGTAACAGGCTACACTGACCGCATGGGAGATGCCACATACAACGAGCAGCTCTCACGCCAGCGCGCCCAGGCAAGCGCTCAGGCGCTCCAAATAAAGAATGCGCAGACAGCAGGACTCGGTGAAAGCAACCTGCTCTATGACAACTCATTGCCGGAAGGCAGGTTCTATTCCAGGACAGTGAATATTGTGATTGAAACGCCTGTGGGGAAATAAGATGAAAATTATGAATTTAATAATGCTTGCAATTATAATTACAGTAGTATCCGCTGTGACTTCCTTTAGTCAGTATGCTGTAAAAGTCGTCACACCTAATGGAGGTGAAAAACTTCAGGTTGGAACTGAGGTGGAAATTACGTGGGAAGGAATTCAGCCATATCAGGAAGTGTCGCTTGATTACAGCACAAATGGGGGAACCACGTGGAGAAATATTTATGGATATGCCACAGGACTTAAATATAAATGGAAAGTGCCAAATGATGCCAGTGCACGATGCCTGATCCGAGCTACTGTGGTTGATCCTATTTCCCCTGCTCAATGGGTAAGAACTGCAATTGGGCCAGGAAAGGAGGATATACCTGTTGACATTATAACTGATCGAAAAGGAAATATCTATACATGTGGTGTAATCGGTGCGCCCACCATAGATTTCGGCAATGGCCCTATTTCAAATAGAGACAGTAGCCAAGCGGTTTATCTAGCGAAATATGGACCGAATGGGGAACTTCTTTGGGTACGTACATTCATGCAAAAAAACAACAGTTGGCCCAGTGCAATTACTATTGATACGTTAGGTAATACATACCTTCGAAGTTTTGGACTATTTGAATTTGGCAACAACGTTGTCACGGAAGATCTCTCATCAAACGATGAGGATTGGACATGGTCCGTGGCAAGTTTTGATCCCAATGGAAATACTCGTTGGGCAAAGTTGATGAGCGGTTTTTTTGGCGAACCCAGAAATTCAATTGATTGCGATTCCACCGGAAGTCTGTACGCGTGTGGAAGTTCGCAAAGTGATACAATAGATTTCGGTAACGGCGTAAGACTCGCAAATAAAAGCCAGGTTTCAGATATGCCGAATCCCAGTCAGGAATTCATTGTCAAATTTGATCTGGATGGGAAGGCAAAATGGGCGCGAAGAATTGATAGCACACTTGGCGATGCTGATGGTGGATTAGGAATATCCAAGATTGCAAGTGATGGAACTGGACGTATTACTGTAACTGGTGGCTACTCAAAGCTGTATGCAGATTTTGGGAATAATATCATTCTCAAGAATTCCCCATTAAGAAATAATAATTATATCGCCCAATACACAAGCGATGGTGACATCTTATGGGCAAGAAACATAGAAAGCTCTGCAAAGTCCTTCTTTCCCGTAATTGGGTCAGTTAAACACGATATCTTTAAGAATATATATTTATGCGGGACTTTTGAATCGCCTACTCTTGACTTTGGTAACGGAGTTATCCTCAAGAATCTCAATGCCTCCCGAGCAGGCTTCATTGCAAAATATAGTAATTCCGGCAGTATACTGTGGGCAAAAGCTATTCAAGGAGAAGGTGACGATTTAGTTCCGTCAATTACTACTGATGAGTTCGGCGACTTGTATATTACCGGTTATACAGATTCTTATGAGCTGAATTTTGGCAACAACCTGGTAATGAAGACTTTAAGCATCGCCAAGTTTGACTACTTTTTGGCTAAGTATGACAGGGCCGGTAACGCCCTTTGGTACAAACGGGCCATCGGGAATGGTTATGATCTTTCATACGCAATTACAATAGATGACGCAAAAAATCTTATCATTACTGGCCCCACATATTCAACAGAACTAAATTGTGGTACTGGAGAGGTGCTAACGCGAAACAGTACTATTACAGAGTCAGATTTGTTCATAGCTAAATACACTAGTGATGCGCCCTTTGGTGTGAGTGATACTTCCGACAGCATCTGGAGCATCATTAAACCCCTTGCCGCCTCTCTCAATATTGACATGGGGCGTGTGCTCTTAGGTAAACAAAAGGATTCTGTTGTTACAGCATTTATCCGTAATGTCGGTGATCTTCCAGTTGATGTGCGTGATATTCAGCTCACCGGTGCCAATGCTTCTGAGTTCAGCATCCTCTCAGG
>DASPKH010000401.1:0-5679 GCA_035628175.1 Patescibacteria group bacterium | reverse complement strand
TTTTAAAAACCGGTGTTCCGCTGTCAAATATCGATTCCCGCACAATTCAGCTTTGGAATAAAGGTGCTGAAATTCCAGTTTTTGTACATGACAGGAATAACGGAAGGCTTGAGATAAATGAATTTTCCGAGGAATATATAGAGTTTTTCGGTGAGCCTAACAGAAAGTATTTTAAAAACAAGGAAAGTGATATTTTTGGTGATACCGAAACTGAAGAAAATATATACGTTTTAACGTGGGGAAATTCGCCCGGTAAACGAATAGTAGAGGAGTCCGGAGCTATCCGTATCACTGACCAAAGCCGGATGACCGACCTCCGCGGACAATCTTTTACAAGCACTGTGTTCGCTGAAAAGAATACTGTTTTTGATCAGTTTGGCGGAACTACAACGATAGATACTAACAGGCCGTCATTCCAGTCAGACCAGTATTTTTGGGAAAGAGTCACAGCAAACCAGTCAGCGGAATTCCCAGTCGAACTGCCGCATCCCGACCTACTGAGCGACGAAGATATGACCTTGAGCGTAATGCTCCGGGGTGCTACAGCTTTTGGAAAAGATCAATTATGCCCTGGACGTGAAGAGCATAACGCAGAAGTCTTTATCAATAGAACGCGAGCACTTCGTGCCTCGTGGTCTGGCTATAAAAATTTCCTTGCTAATGGCAAGGACAATGGCTTTGGCAGGATACCAATGACCGCTGCGGATGCAGGTGAGAAGACAGTACTTCGTATCAATAATGTGTCTGATTGTCAGTTACCCCAAGAGCGCCTGCCTTCGTTTTATACAAACTGGATCCGAATTACTTATCAGCGTCTTTACCGCGCTTTTAAAAATTCTATCCCTTTTTCTATACCGTCAGAAGGTGGATCCGGAGTTTACACATTTTATCTCAGCGAGTTCACCCGGCCCGATGTAATAATATATAGGAAAGGTGTCTCACGAATCAGTAATTATTCGCTGAATATCATCAAAGCGAATGGAAAGAATATCAATACAACATATAGTGTTTCTTTTCAAAGCTATGTTTCTTCACCATCGGAAGATTTTTACGCTATTACTGAGGACGCGGTTATAAAACCAAAAGCTATATTTCGTGATAAAGCGCTTCAGATTTCAGATCCCTCAGTGGATTACGATTACATTATCATTACAGATACAACACTTTTCAATCCGCTTTTAAAAACAGGCGAGAACCCAGTTTTAAAACTGAAAGAATTTCAGGAGCGTGAACGAGGTTTTAAAGTGCTGGTTGTAAATATAGCCGATATTCACGATGAATTTAATTATGGAATTGCTTCTAAAGAGTCTATACGTGGCTTTCTTCAGGTAGCCTATAATACCTGGCAGGTAGCGCCACGGTTTGCTGTTTTGGCCGGCAGCGCGCAGAGTATTCCTCCTGATTACTGGCAGACTGTTCGCTGGGGGGCAACGCCAACAGATTATACCTATGGTTTTATTGAAGGGCATTATCGCAGTACTACTGGCGAGATCATGCCCGACGTTTTCCCTGAAATTATTGTTGGACGGATCCCTGCACAAAATCGCGAAGAATTAGAAAATATCGTTCAGAAAACAATAGAGTATCATCGCAATCCAGATCTTGATTTTTACCGCAGTTCTGTTCTACTGATCGCGGGCGATAATCCACAATACGAGGCGCAGTCAAATATTATTGCTGAAAATATTCCATTTTCGGTTTCCACACGCCGCGTATTCGTACGATCTCAAACTAATAAGTATTTTGGTGGAACCTCAAGCCTCATCAATGAACTTGATAACGGAGCCGCCTATATTAACTATATGGGGCATGGCGGGGGTGCAGTGTGGGATGATAAAGGGCTGCTACTGCCAGCAGACGTACGCCGGATATCCAATCGTGGAAAATACACCGTTGTTTCCAGTCCAACATGTTTTACCGGCGCATATGAAGGAGCAAAGGGACTTTTAACCGCATTTCTTTTTGAAAAGGAGCGAGGTGCTATCGCAACCTGGGGCAATTCAGGCTATGGGTGGACTGATAATTCTTTTCTATTAGCAAAAAGTCTTGCTGAAAGATTCTTTTTAAAAGAAAATCGAGGACGGACAATTGGCGAACTTTTTGCGGAAGGTAAAGCCCATTATTTTGCACTCAATGGCGGATATTCTAATCCGATAGCCGTGACGATGCTGCTCCAGTGCAACTACATGGGGGACCCTGCTCTTCCTTTTGGCATTGCTACTAAGTCGGTAACTCTTGAAACTGAAACTGATGCTGCTACTGCAGGTGAAAATGTTGATTTTAAAGGAAATACACCTTTTGTCCAAGGGCAGGGAATAGCAGAGTTTTTTGATGAAGCAGGTAATACGATCGCAGGAAGTTCTACAATGATCAATATTCAGAATTCAGCATTTTCCGGAACAATGCGAATTCCTGAACGCTACAGCGGACGCAGTATTGGTATTCGTATTTATGCAAATGATTTTACAAAAGAAAATGAAGCCGAAGGGAGCGTTATCCTGAGCTTAAGTAGTGTAGTTTTTTCAGATATCTCTGTATTGCCTACCATTATTCAACCGGGGATACCAGTTTATTTTAAAGCAAAAATTTCTTCTAAATCAACCCTCTTAAAATCATTTGTGCATGTGCAGACTATTCACAATGATGAAGTCTATTCGCTTGACACGCTTTTGATGAAAAATTCGGGTTTATTTCACTATAGCACCGAAAAACCGCTTGACGCTTTAAAGATAAAAGAGGGCACACAGATACGCTTTAGAGTTATTGCTGAGACAAGTGACGGGGAATACCCTTCGCAAGAGATTGTCATCAGGGTTGGGGGCTTAGCCGATCCGGCTGCTTTTTTTAAAACCATTGCTGATTCATTAAACACCGTTAGCAGTCAGCGTGCAGTGAATTCCACAGTCAGCATGTATGCTACGCCGGATGGCGCTAAACTAGGAGCGCAGGTGTACAACTGGGGAGAAAATGAATCTCACAATGTACAGGTGAAATTCCTTGAAAAAGATGCCTCCAATATTTTGGGCCAAACCGATATATCCATCCCTGCACATGGAAGAGAACAGGCTTTAATTGCTATTGAACCAAATAATTTTAAAAAGAAGATTGTAAGAGTTTCACTTGAAAGCGAAGGCGATGGAAATGTTGCTAATAACTCAGCATACCACGAAACTGTATTGTCGTGCTACCAAATCAGTCCGGGTATAGGCTCAACTACTGATGGTCGTACTTTTAATAGTGTTGGCATTGAAAATGCTGCAATTTTGGAGGTTGAAAGCCCGGCTCAATTATTGGCGCCCGAGCTGGTTTGTATGCAGGCAGACACCGCTTCTTCAACGTTGCAGCCCGGAATTACTTTTTTAAAAGCTAATGGTTACACATCACTCAGGATTTCCTTGCAAAATGCTAATGTGCCAATTTTGTACGGCAATCTAAGGATGTGGTACGATGAAAATGATCCTGCAATTCAAAATGCAGTTCCGGCGATTTATCGATTTAATGAACGTCAGAAAACATGGAGCCGGATCGCATCAAATGCTATCGCGCCCGGTGTTATCTCCGCGCGAATACCAATTCCAGGCACTTTTGCTATGGGCATATCACATGACGCTACTTCGCCCCATACTTCAATTTCTATTGAAGGCCAGCTTTTTTCAAGACGAGGAAGCGTGTCGCCAAGCCCAAGAATTTCTGTGGTTGCTACCGACGAGAACGGAATTCACACTGATGCCGATAATATTATCATGGAACTGGATAATAAGCGTGTTTCAAAAGAAGAATTTGCATTCCTGGATTCTGCTTCGACATCGCATTCCAATGCAATTGTTTACCAACCAAAACTTTCTGATGGCACACATACTTTCTGCATTTCAGTCATGGATAATAATGGAAATCAGAGCGACCGCGACTGTATTCAGATGGAAGTTTCCAATGTATTTCAAGTGCAAATGCTGGGGCAGTTCCCGAATCCTTTCAGTGACCAGACGTTTCTAGCCTATGATATTCTCGGCGCAAATACCGTAGATGAGGTGGAAGTAAAATTTTATACTGCCTCGGGTCGACTCATCCGTAAACTTCTTTATCCGTCGACAGATCCCCGTCAAAGCACCGGATTGCTTCAGGGCGGCACCGGGCTCCCGACGAGCATTGGCTACCACGAAGCGTGGTGGGACGGTACCGATGAAGACAATAATGAAGTCGCCAATGGAGTATACTTTTTTAAAATCCGTATTCGTTCAGGAGATGAAACGGTTGAGTCACTAGGGAAAATCGCGCGTGTACGATAACTTGTTTTTCACCGGCCATTCATGCTTGAAACTGGTTTTAATAAAAAGTTTAACAAAGAATTATTAGAAAAGAGATCATACTAAGAATAAAATAATACCATTGAATTATACTTTTAAAAAATACATCCACTGTATAACTGCACTACTGCTATTCGGTACAGCTATCGTAACTGCTCAGGGTGAGAAATACGCCGCGGCCTTCCTTGAGATACCCCTTGGCGCGCGAGCTCTTGGTATGGGCTCTGCATTTTCTTCCGTTGCTGACGATGGTACTGCTTTTTTTTGGAATCCAGCCGGTACATCACTAGTAAATAGGAAAGTGCTTTCAGTCATGTATAGCTCACAGCATGGTTCTGTTGGTAATCCCCTTGCAAATTATATTTTCACGGGCTTCACGCTCCCTGTTTCAACTGTGAGTGTCTCGGCAAATTGGATTCGCTTTAGTACGGATGATATGCAGCGCTATGATGATCTGACACAAATTATTTCACCCGAAGAAAGGGAAGAAAGGGTGCGACGGGCATTACAGGGAAATTTCTTTTCTAATTCGGAAGACGCTTTTATTTTTTCAATTGCCCGTAATAATACTTTTAAAATTGACTGGGGGTGGAGTCTTTTTGAGATCCCTATAGAAATTCCTGTCGGGGCAAATTTTAAAATTATCAAGCAGAAAATTGCTGATAATTCTGCTTCGGGCATAGGAATTGATCTTGGTACGATGATACGTTTTAATTTGAAAGATTTTACATTTTCGGAATACTGGCCGCAGGTTGCAATCGCATTTAACCTTCGTGACATTGGCGGGAGTAAAGTAAGTTGGGATACACAGCGACAACACACTATTCCACAAAGCTTGCTGTGGGGCATTTCTTTTAACCAGCCGCTTGAGTTTATTGATACGGATGTAATCCTCAGCTATGACCACGACGGGCGCTACGATGGCACCAACAACGTAGGTCTTGAGGCAACATATAAAAAACAGTTTGCCCTGAGGAGCGGCTTACAGCGCGGAGGTTTCACAGCTGGCGCTGGAATTGATTTTAATTTTTTAAAAATCGATTACTCATATCTTGCTAATAGTGACAAAATGCTTGGGAATGTTCACCGTTTAGGTGGAGCTTTTGAAATTGATAGGCTCTTTACAAAGTAAATGATTAAATTTGTAATTTATCATTGAATAAGGCCTATGCACGTTACGTTTTTGCGGTGTAATCTCATAGTATTCTTTTCTTTAATGTTTACAGCATTAATGGCATGTGACGACAATTCACCAGTTGGGACTGAGTTGCGTGCTCCAGAATTTGTTATAAGCTCTAACGACACAGCTGCCTTTCAGACTGGGATTCGCGCTTGGCCTGGCTCGCCGATGTTTCCCGATCGTGGAATTCGGTTG
>DASPKH010000400.1:0-4452 GCA_035628175.1 Patescibacteria group bacterium | reverse complement strand
AAACGGCTTCAGTTTCATATTTTTTCTCAGACGCTTGGGGGTTAGATTTTTCTTACCAGATGTTCATTACAAAAGACTATTATGTAAAACATGATGCCTTTTATGATGTACTCGAAAATCGGTTTGGCAGCGATTTTTTCGTTTCACTGACTGCCGATTCTAGAAGAGATATTAAAACTGGCACTGGTAGAAGTGGACGTGTGCTGGCAGGCTTAATGTACCGAAAGAGATTTGGTAACTTACTTCTATTGCCAAGAATGCTTATTGGCACAACATTCTTTCATACGAATACAGGTTCGGCATTTTTAAAAGAAAAAGATGCTAATAACCTTTATGCGATTTCATATAGCGCAGACAAAACCAGTCAGGGCTTTGTTACGCTTGCACCAACATTTACCCTCGGCTACCAGCTTTTTAAACGCGTAGTCATTGGTCTGGACGCACAGTATTCTTATTGCAATATTAATTTCGGCTATGAGGAAGAACTCAATACTCTCTCTTCATCGCAAACAAATGTGCTCCGAAAGATACCATACTCACAGCAGTTGCATACCATTAGCCTCGGCGCTGGAGTAATTTTCACTTTTGATTAACTACGCATGAAGCCCAATGAAGGACTTCAATCATAATTCTTTTTAATTATGTTCACACTTTTACAACAGCTAATAATAACAAACATCATGAAATAATGTAATTGCGGCAATTAAGGCAAAGTATAGGAAAATGTTATGAAGTATTTCTTCAGCCATCAAGTGACAGACATAATTTCCACCTTTTACTTCCTAAAAAATTTTACAAGAATGGCAAGTAAGAATAATATTTCCATAAGTGATGCTAAAAAAATATAATCGCAATACCATTAGACACAGCTGGAGTTTTTAAAGACTTCGGCTTTTTACTTTAAAAGAACGAAATATTTTAAAGATTTACGAAAAACAGTTTCTTTTTTTAAAGTTTCGCTTTATTTTAGAAGTCATTTCGCCATAATTTTTACAATGATTATATTCCAGGGATTTGCTACACTGGGGTAGCTATACTCGGAGTACAGCACCCTATTCGCGGGTTCACACCCAGATTTTTCTTTACTTTTAAAAGTTCGCCGCACGATACAATGAGCGTTCGCAGGAATATTGATATTGTTTTTTTTGACGCTGCTTCCGGCCATCGTTCGTCGGCTGTTGCTTTAAAAAAAGCTCTTGACGAGCGTTTTAAAGACCTGAATGTGCGGGCGGTGAATATTGTTGATATCTTCGACCACTACCCCACTTTTGGCAAGATCGTCCATACAGGAATCCGCTATTTCAACTGGCAGATTAAAAATGACATTGTCTTTGATTTAAAAGGGCTGATAAAACTTTCTATTGGCATCCAGGACAGTGCTTTTACAAAGGGAACGCACCTTGTCGCAAAATTCTGGAAAGACGCGCCGCCGGATCTTGTTGTGTCGGTAACGCCAATGTATAACCCCGTGCTTTTTAAAAGTGCACAGGTGGCAAACCCCGCAGTGAAATGCGTTACGATTCCCGTGGATTTTGAGGAAGTAATGCCCCGCTACTGGTTCACTCCGGCAGTGGAGCAGTATTATTTAAATGCCACACCACGCCTTCAGTTGCAGGCACAATCTGCCCGGATTTCCGAGAATTTTCTGCATCAGCTCGGCGGCATGATCGCTGATCCGGATTCATACATTCAGCCCCAAATTGACAAAAAAGCTGAATTAAGAAAACTAAAACTCGACGAGAATCTGCCGACAGGATTTGTATCGTTTGGTGGGCAGGGTTCCACACAGGTTTTAAAAATTGCCCACGCAATGGTAGAGCAAAATATCAGCGCGAACGTTATTTTCATGTGTGGCAAGAATGAAAAACTTTTTAAAAAGCTCACCGCTTTACAAACTCCTTTTAAAAAGGCTGTTTTCAGCTATTTACAGGAAACACCAATTCACTACTTGCACCTCGCAGATTTTGCCATTGGCAAGCCGGGCGCAATGACGATCACCGAAGCGCTCATCACCGGAACGCCGCTTATCGCTATTAAAAGCCGTGGTATGAGCCCGGTGCAGCGCGGCAATGAGGAATGGATGATTGAAACGCGCACAGGCATCGTTGCCGAAAACGCAGCACAGGTTCCGGTAGCGATTACAGAAATTTTAAAAAGTGATGTATTTACAAAAAACATCGAAGCTCACCGACACAGGGCCGTTTTTGAAGCGGCAGAAAAAATCGCACAATTGATTGACTAATATACACCTGTTTTATAAGCTATGGCACCTGCTACAAATTCTGAAATAATGACTGAAGCCGCTGAACCAAAAGTACTCACGCGCCCAAAAGACTGGCCTGCCACCAATGGCCCCATAGATCTTGCGCGCCACGACCTGCCGCACAATACATCAACAATCGAGTGGTGGTACCTGAATACGCATGTCACCAGTACGGCAGGACGAAGATTTTCGGTTTTTGCGTCATTTTTCCGGCTGGCGGTTGGGCGTGATGAAGCAACAGGCGAATTTGAATATGCGCATTCCATTACATGGGCTGTATGCGATGCCGATAAAAAAGCGTACCTGATGGATTCTGTTGTCGACCAGGTAGCGCCATCGGAAGGTTTGAGAATGTTGGATCGCGGCGATGATACAACGGACATTCTGCTTCAAAAAGCTCTACGCGAAGTCTTCAATAAAGGCAATGTTCCTTTTCCTGACCGGCTTTTAAAAACAGCAGCGGAAGTGAGCCAGGAACATTTATTTTTAAAATACGACCATAATGTTTTTAAAAAGCTGAAAAACGGTGCATACCAGCTTTCTTTAAAAAATGAAACAAATGATGTGGAATGCGAACTGTTTTTCAATCCGCTTATTGAACCAGTGCGCCATGGTGACGACGGCGTTGTAAAAGGAACAGGCGGCGAAGATATGTTTTACTACTTTATCCCGCAATGCGAAGTTTCCGGCGTTATCACCACGGGCGGAGAAACGCATGATGTAGAAGGTACTGGCTGGTACGACCATGAATTTGGCAAGCCGACAAAAGAGCATATCGAAACTGACCTGCGACACGACATCGCGTGGAACTGGATCTCGCTGCAATTAAGCAATGGCTGGCAGATCTCGGGCTACGACCTGTTTGACAATCTGAATAACGGCGAAGGCTGCGGTAAATGGGCGATCGTCATTGATCCGGAAGGCAAAAGCTACAATCTCAGCAACTTTTCATTTACACCGCTCGAATACTGGACAAGCTCGAAAACATTTACGGAATATCCTGTTCTCTGGCAGTTTGAAATCCCGGCTTTCGGACTGAATGTGATGGTGGAAGCGGAATTCCCCGAGCAGGAATTTGTAACGATTATTTCAAAACCTGCTTTCTGGGAAGGCCGCATAAAAGCAGAAGGAAATTTTGGTGATGAGCGCGTTACGGCACTTGGATTTATTGAGCGAAGCGGATTCGGTAGTATTGAAAAGCTCGATGAGTTTTTCAAAGCCGTTACCAAAGAAACAAAAAAATCTATTGAAAAACTGCTTCCGCTTGAGCCAACGGACGAAGAATTTTTAATGCTCGTGGCAGACAAGCGTAACAGCCATTTTATCGAAGGCCTCAGCAAAGACCAGTACGTACAGAATCTCATCCTGCCAATCCGCGAAATCATTGACCGTGGCGGAAAATGTTGGCGTTCGTATGTGCTGCTTGCGTGTATTGACGTCGTTGGAGGCAATTCTCAGCCCTTTATGGACTGGCTCTCGTGGCCGGAGATGCTACATACTGGCTCTCTGATCATTGACGACGTGCAGGATCGCTCGGTGATCCGGCGTGGCGGCACCTCCTGCCATGAAGTCCACGGTGAGGCGATTGCTATCAATGCCGGAAATGCGTGCTACTTTTTAGGACAGGTGCTGATGCTCGACGACAGGCTTTCGCCTGATACAAAACTTAAAGCATACGAAATTTATTTTGAAACAATGCGCGCGGCCCATGCCGGACAGTGTATTGACATCAGCAGCTTTTACAGCATGATGGAAGGCGTCGTAGAAAGTGGTGACAGTACAGAACTGGAAAAACGCGTTCTCGGCGTTCATCGCCTGAAATCGGCTGTTCCGGCGAGCATGCTTGCGCAGCTTGGTGCATTACAAGGTGGAGGCACACAGGAGCAGATTGATAATTTAGGCAGATTTTTTGAAGCGCTTGGCCTTGCATTCCAGATCGTGGATGATGTTTTAAACCTGCGCGGTTTTAAAAACGATTTAAAAGACCGCGGCGAAGATATTGCTGCCGGTAAAATTACCTTCCCTGTTGCTAAAGCAATGTCGCTCCTGAATGCAGAAGACCGCCGCTGGCTATGGGAAACAGTAAAGTCCCAGCCGCAGGAGCGGGAAATAATTGATGCAGCAATCGACAAAATGGAAGAGTGCGGAGCAATAGGCACATGCCAGCAGCAGGCAGAAACTCTTGTAGA
>DASPKH010000399.1:0-2892 GCA_035628175.1 Patescibacteria group bacterium | reverse complement strand
TAAAACCTGGTTTACTTTTTTTGCAACATCAGAATCTGTTTCATTAAAAATCGCGCGACGCTCTGAATGACCGACGATTACATGCGAGCAGCCCACAGCTTTTAGCATTGTTGCAGAAACCTCACCTGTAAAAGCACCCTTGTCTTCATAATGACAGTTCTGAGCCCCGATAAACACCTTTGATTCTTTAAAAACAGAACCGACAGCCGCAATATTTACAAAAGGCGGACACACAAGAATATCAATATTTTCAGCCGCGCCAATCTCTTTATTTGCATTAATCCTGCCCGCCAACTCAATAGCCAGCTTACGGGCTTCATCAGGCGTAGTGTTCATTTTCCAGTTTCCGGCTATCAGGTATTTTTTCATATTTTTTTTGAACAATGTGCTGTCAGTATTAGCTTTCAGCCATGAGATAGTTTTAAAAAGTTCTTAACGGTACGAGTTACAAATCACTGCTTAATTCCACTGACTTTAAAAATCCGGTATTCCTTTAGGTACTGATCGGATTCCAAGCCGAAACCTTCGATGATTTCTCCAGGCGATTCTATTTTGACATATTCTGTTGTGCGGAGTTTCTGCGTGGCATTGTCCCAGGTCAGGAGTGTGGTTGTGAGCTTTTTTCCAGTGGAATCAGAAATCACAACAACGTTCCCGCGTGCAATCATGTCACGCGTGCGGTCATCCACGCGTGCACTGTCACTCGTCATGCGGGCAACGCGGCCAGTGCCGGTCGTTCCCATAAAATCCACAACCACGCCCGAGTCCAACAGTGTTTCCTGGCGCTCCTCGTATACTCGCGCCCTGCGCCCCTTTAAAATCGCTTTCGTAATGGTAGAATCCATGAAGCGTACGGTAATATTCCACGTCAGGTGCGTTGGGATCTGCGCCACCTCCGACATTGGGATCGTAGCTACTTTTTCATCATCAGTGCTGCAGCCGAGGGCCGCGACAATGATAAAAAAGGGGACAATTTTTTTAAAAAAAAATTTCATCTTGTATTAATATCAGGGCAGGCACCTTTTAAAAGCTCTTTTAAAAACTATTACGTTTACAAAATTCATGCAGTTCCACAATATTTTTTAAAAAGGCCGTGGCGTCTTTTAAAGCTAATTGCGTGGCCGAATCGCTTTTTGCCTTTGCCGGATCGGGGTGTGTTTCAAAAAATATTCCGTCAATGCCTGTAGCTACAGCCGCGCGTGCTAATGCCGGAATGAATTCGCGTTTTCCTCCGGACTGCGCTCCAAGGCTGGGTTGCTGCACGGAATGTGTTGCATCATAGATCACGGGAAAGCCTGACTGTTTCATCACAACCAGCGAACGAAAATCCACAACGAGATCGTGGTAACCAAAACTTACGCCACGCTCAGTAAGCCATACATTATTATTGCCTTCAGCAATGATTTTTTGCGCAGCTTTCGCGGCATCTTCCGGTGCCATAAACTGCCCTTTTTTAATATTGACGATCTTCCCTGTTCGAGCAGCAGCCTGCAGTATGTCCGTTTGACGTGAAAGGAATGCCGGAACTTGCAGAACATCGCAGGAGTTAGCAGCAATGGCGGCTTCCTCTGCCGAATGAAAATCTGTCAGCACTGGAACCCCATATTTTTCACGAACATCTTTTAGAAGTCCAAGCGCGATTTCATCGCCAATTCCCGAAAAAGAATCTGCGCTTGTACGGTTAGCCTTGCGGTACGACGCTTTAAAGACAAGCTGCACATTGAGGCCTGACGTCGCCTCAAGAAGTGTTTCCACACTTTCTTTTACAACATCA
The DNA here is from genome assembly GCA_035628175.1 of Patescibacteria group bacterium. Classification (GTDB taxonomy): domain Bacteria; phylum Bacteroidota; class Ignavibacteria; order Kapaibacteriales; family DASPKH01; genus DASPKH01. Next base: position 1,118 of record DASPKH010000399.1, on the reverse strand, counting down.
TGCGATTCGGCAAGGCACGGCCCTGCAATAACGAGAAATTTTTCAGGATCAATACTCATAGTAGTTTTTCATTCAAATTTATGCAATTTTCGGCGAACTCTTTTAAAAGCACCTTTTTAAAGGTACAGTTTTTGCTTTTCTGTTTCGCAATTCCGCTCACAGCAGTTGCGAGAACCGAATCCTTACAAGCCGATTCACTCAGCGCCTTTACAAGAGACACTGTATATAATTCCGAACCGATGACAGAGTATATTTCATTCGGTCACATTATTACTGCGGGTTACGGTTATGCTATAGTGCCCATCACAATTGTACTCGGTGCAGCAAGTATCTCATCGCCTACATATGTGATGGAATTTGACAAGATTTACGGCAATCATACAGGTTTTTCCTTTGGTGCCGGTGTCGGCATTGATTTTAATGAAGAAGAAGGCATCGGTTTTTCGGATATCCGCGCTCAGTTTGACTACACGCGCCTGGCCAATCATCCTGTTTCGCCTAATCGCAGTACAGGAAGTTTACTGGCTGATATAAATTTTATGCCGATCTTCAGGGAAAATATTTTTCGCCTTGGTGGGAGCATCGGTCCAGGAATTACAATCTCTGAGGAAGTGCCGCGCTACCACATCCAGGGTGAATTGTGGATCAGAAACGCAATGGGACTATCCTATCTTGGGCTTTTTCCGCAGCATCAACTTTTCATCCGCAGCCGCTATACGATAGGGCTGCATAATTCCATGCCACGGTATGATATTGCACTTGGCTATGCGGCGACAATATCAATTAGCAAGGAGTTTTTCTACGACTTTATCCCGTAATGTTTTAAAAACAGATTTTTAACGCTGTGGAAAAGTATTTTCACGAAAATTAAACTGTTTTTCGTTTCGCGTGTTATTATTGTAATCCTTTTTAAAAGCAAAAAATCTTTTCATTTTTAAAAATTGTATGAAACTCGACGTATTATTTAGTCCCGGCCTTATTGAAGACGATCAGAAACTCGCCAAATCGATCGTTGTAATGATAGACGTTTTGCGCGCTTCCACGACCATCTGCACAGCCCTTAACAACGGCGCACGTGAAGTAATCGCAACCGACGAACTGGAATCAGCAGCACGTCT
>DASPKH010000398.1:0-6361 GCA_035628175.1 Patescibacteria group bacterium | reverse complement strand
TTTTTGAGGATGTAGAATTTCTGCAGCGCGCGCGCAAAGTAACGCGGATTTATTCTTTTAAAAGCTATGTTATGACTTCAGCGCGACGCTTTTTAAAAAACGGGATCATTCGTCAGCAAATGATTAATGTACAGCTTATTTTTAAATATCTGCGCGGTGCAACAGCTGAAGAGTTAGCAGAAGAATACAGAAAGTGAATTTTCCTTTTGCTTTTTTTGAATAATTATCTCATCATATTCGCAAAATACCCACGTGAAGGCAGCGTAAAAACACGCCTTGCCAAAACGCTCGGTTTAAAAAAAGCAACCGAGATCTACCGCCTGTGCGCCGAGCATACTTTTCGCGTAGCAGAAAAAAACGGTGAATCCACGATCTACCTGTATTATCCTGACGAGCAGAATTCAGAAGATGTCCGCTGCTGGACAAATGACCGATTTTATTACAAAGTTCAGCATAATGGCGAACTTGGCAAACGGATGAGTGAAGCTTTTCGCGAAGTTTTCACAACAAAACCTTTAAAAAAGGACGCGAAAAATGTGGTGATCATCGGCACGGATGCGCCGGATATTTCGGATGAAATTTTGCATGAGGCTTTTAAAAGCCTTGCCGAACACGATATCGTTATCGGGCCTGCGCATGACGGCGGATATTACCTGCTTGGAATGAAAAAACTGCACGAAGAACTTTTTAAAAACATCGCTTGGAGTACGGAGTCAGTTTTTGAAAGAACGGTGAAAATTGCGCAGCAGAGTAAATTGTCAGTGGCAGTTTTAAAAACGCTCCGGGATATTGACACAGAGGAAGATCTGCGCAGCTGGCTGGAAGACCCAGAAACTCATGTTTTAAAAACTTCCATACATGAGATTGTAAAATAATTCAAATTCCCGAGGGAGATATGCAGGAAATTCTGACGCACGATTTTAATGCTACGATACAAAATGCAGGATTAGTTTTAAAGCCGCAGTCAATAGAAACACTTCAGATCAATATCACGAAACTCTGCAACCAGGCGTGTTTGCATTGCCACGTAGATGCTTCGCCAAAGCGAACAGAGCAAATGGATTTGCCTACGATTGAGCGTGTACTGGAGGTTTTAAAAGAATTTCCCGAAATACAAAATCTGGATATTACTGGCGGCGCGCCGGAACTAAACACGCATTTCGACTATCTTGTGATCGAAGCAAAAAAGCTGCAAAAACATGTAATGGTGCGGCATAATCTAACAGTAACATTTGACGGAAATCCGCAGACAGGTGAATCAAAGGCGTATCTTCCTGACTTTTTTGCAGAGCATAATGTCGAGGTGATCTCCTCGTTGCCCTGCTACCAGCGGGCCAATACGGATAAGCAACGGGGGCTTGGCGTTTTTGAAAAAAGTATCCATTCCCTCCTGCTTTTAAATGACCGCGGCTATGGAATTGCAAGCTCCGGCAAAATTTTAAACCTTGTTTATAATCCGGTTGGGCTGGGATTGCCCGGAGCTCAGCAGGTGCTTGAAGCAGATTACAAAAAGGAGTTGTTTGAAAATTACGGCATTAGTTTTAATAAGCTTTTCACGATCACAAACATGCCGGTGCACCGTTTTAAGGCCTCGCTGGAGCGCAGCGGGAATTATGATGAATATATGTCGAAAATCGTCAGCGCGTTCAATCCAGCAGCGGCTGAAGGCGTAATGTGCCGCTCGCTCCTGAGCGTAAGCCACGACGGAAAATTATACGACTGCGATTTCAACCAGATGCTTGACCTGCAAATTACTAACGGCACACCGCGCACAATTTTTGATAACGATTTTAAAAGTTTGATGCAACGTGACATTATTTTCGATTCGCATTGTTTTGGCTGCACAGCAGGCGCTGGGAGTTCCTGTTGCGGAGTGACGGTGTGAAATACGATTACGACATAATGGTCATCGGTGGAGGTGCGGCGGGCCTTACAGCGTCAGGCATGGCGGCGTCACTTGGTGCGCGGGCAGCGCTCGTGGAGTCGGAAAAGCTTGGCGGTGACTGTACGTGGCATGGCTGCATACCGAGCAAAACACTTTTAAAGAGTGCGGCTGTATATCGTTCGATGAATACGGCGGGCAGATATGGTTTTCGTGATGTTTCGCCGTATTTTGAGTTTGAAAATGTGCTACGGCATGTGCGCGAAACACAGCAGCATCTGTACGAGGATGCTGACAAGCCGGAGATCTACGAGGAAATGGGCGTACATGTGCTGAGGGCGCACGCGAAATTCCTTGATAAACACACAGTCGAACTTTTTAAAAATGGCGTTGCACCGGAAAAGGTAACGTCAAAATATTTCGTAATCGCAACGGGGTCTGTGCCACGAGTGCCAGAAATTCCAGGTTTGAAAGAAACGAAGTTTTATACGAATGAGACAATCTTTGCTATAGATTTTCTGCCGGAAAAGCTGGCGGTCATCGGGGCAGGGCCAATCGGTATCGAGCTGGCTCAGGCTTTTAAAAGGTTCGGTTCAGACGTTGTAGTAATTGATTCGGGCGAGCGGATTTTGCAACACGACGATGCTGAATTAGCGCAGCTTTTAAAAAAAGAATTGCACAATGAAGGTATAGAATTCTTTTTAAAAATGCACGTTTCCATGGTTGGCGAATTCGGCAAACGAAAGCGTGTATTTTTAAAAACGGCGGAAAACCCCGTGCCGAAAATTATTGAGTGCGACGCAATCCTTGTCGCCACAGGGAGGAAAGCGAATATTGATTCGCTTAATCTCCAGGCAGCCGGGGTGAAATTCACTGAAAAAGGAGTCACGATTGATAAAAGCTGCCAGACGAATGTAAGCAATATTTACGCGTGCGGCGACGTTACTGGCGGGCTGCAATTCACGCACGTGGCTGAGCACCACGCGAAAATAGCTATCAGCAATGTGATTTTAAAACTACCACTAAAAACCAATGACATCATACCGTGGGTGACGTACACCGCACCGGAGGTGGCACATGTGGGTATGACGGAAAAGGTTTTAAAAGAAAAGGGGAAGGATTACGAAGTGTACCGCTTTCCTTTTACGAAAATTGACCGCGCAATTACGGACGGGAAAACCGCTGGACTGATAAAGGTTTTTGCAAAAAGCCGCAGCGGAAAAATCTATGGTGCAACGATCCTCGGCGAGCACGCGGGCGAAATGATCGCCGAATATGGCCTGGCGATTAAGCACGGGATTTCTTTAAAACAGATCGCCGACACCATTCACGCCTACCCAACATATGCGCTTGGCAATCGCCGCGCCGCCGACCAGTGGTACATACAAAAGCAGTCGCCCCTGCTTGTAAAAGTTTTAAAAAAGCTCTTTGGTTATCGCGGTCAGGTGCCGAAGAAGCCGGGGAAACATACGATTATTTAAAGATTAGAGGTGAAGTTCCCTATCTGATAATATGCTGATTTATTGTGTATGATTATTACAATTCTTTGTAAGTTTGCATCATGAATTCCCAATTACGCAATAGCCGTTGTACTCATCGAATGATGTGTTTTAAAAAGCACGTCACAGGGGCGCTATTGTATTAACCGGACTTTCAATTCCTAATAATATACAAAAAACCCCTTTAGCACATTGCCAAAGGGGTTTTTCTTTAAAAACACAATGTACCGCTATGAAAATCAATAAGCGTAAAGACTTATTAAAAACCATGCATACGCATCAGTGCCGACGAGCGATTCGTGGCGGAGGATGTTGTGCGTGTTGTGGTTTGCTGTAAAAATAAATCCAATATTGCCAAAAAGCCCTCCGTGAATGCCGCGAAGGGCTTTTCGCATTTTAAAAACATGTGATCTATCAGGAAAAAATGGATACAACAGAAGTCTTATTACTTGGAACATTTGTGCTGGCGCTCGGCGGCACGCTTGTGGCGGCGCAGAAACGGCTGGATTTATACGGCGTAATTTTCGTGACGTGCATCAGTGCACTCGGTGGCGGCACGGCGCGCGACATCCTTATCGGGCATTATCCGCTGAGCTGGGTGCAGGATATACGCTATGTAATTGCTGTTATCACGGCGATATTTTTCGCGCTCGCCTTTCGTCGCTTTTTAAAAAGAATTTCAAACGCGCTTTTCATCGTGGACAGTATTGGTTCAGCAATTTTCACAATTTCCAGCGTTCAGCACTGCCTTGACCTTGAGGTGCATCCGGCAATTGCTGTCGTTCTCGGCATGTTTTCCGTTACCATTGGTAGCGTACTGCGCGATGTATTGTGCAATGACGTGCCCGGGATTTTGCGGCGCGAACTCAATGCGAGCGCAGCGATTGTGGGCGGCGTGGCATATCTCGGTATTCACCAGGTACCATGGTTTGGCGCGATGCAGGTGATTCTGCCGATGATATTAATTGTTGGCCTGCGCATAGCTGCCAGGAAATACCGCCTCTCGCTGCCTATCATCACGGAAAAACCTTTTAAAAAAGCGCGTATTTCTTTTAAAAAATCATGACGCTGTTTCATACGGTGTAGAGCGGCTCATGAGTGTAACGCCTAACTCCATCAGGCCAAATGCTACATGAGGCGCCCACACATAATCTGAAAAGCCGAATATCCACGGTGAAAGTGTCAAAAGCAGCCCGCTCGCTAGGTCAAGCTTCAGGTGCGCGGGCATACTCAATGCCTTCACCACACCACGCTCATAGTCAGTACAAAGGCTGTAGACAATCGCGCTAACGCCAAGTGCAACAGGAACCCATGTTTCGGCTCCTCCACGCGCAAAGTCGAAAAGCCACGGCGCGGCAATAAGCGTAAGTCCGACAATATAATCCAAAATTCCATGGACGCTCGTTGGAATGACTTTCATAGCCTTCTCCTTTTTAAGTTATTAAAATCTTTAATAATTCATCATTATCTAAGAACACACTAACTTTTAAAGGCAAAAAACAAGTTCCTTTTAAAAACAGTAACCCATACAGATTTGTAACGCTGAAAAATATGAGTATTCAAAACCAATGCGGCCAAACACTCCGCCGTCTTGAGGTTGAAAACGAAATCCGGTTGCAAATACGGGCGCAAATTTATTCGACGTCAGCACATAGGCAAGTCCACCTCCAACCTCGAACTTTCCGAAAGTATAAAATCCTGAAACTGATGCGGCATTGTCATACTTTTCCGGTGTATGCAATTGTGTTGCGCGATAGCCTCGTAAATACGCGGCTCTGACAGTAGTATTCTGTGCTACTACCCTCTCATAGTTGATTCCGACCATTCCCGTTAGAATCACTGTTCCAACCTGGGCGTATACGATGTTTTTCGCGAGCGGCTGAGATTCCTGAGCCATCGCAATTTGAGTGAGCAGGAATAGAATTACTACGGTGGAATTTTTAAAAAGCATACGTTTTCATTAATTGTGAAAAACAAATATACTCTTATAACTTGTTTTTAAAAATTTCTCATTAGATTTGCAGAGTGTTACCTTTTAAAACCAACTCCCGCAACGCTTTAAAAACAAAATCACCATGAAAATCCTTCACACCGCCGACTGGCACTTGGGCCGCTACCTGCATAATTTCCCGCTCATTGACGAGCAGCGCTTTATCCTTGAGCAGGTCATCCAGATTGTGCGTGAGGAAGGGCCGGACGTGGTGATGATCGCAGGTGATGTGTACGACCGCTCGGTACCGCCGGCTGAGGCCGTCACGCTTTTTGACCAGACCATAAAAACGATTGTCGGTGAGCTGGGCACAAAGGTAATTGCCATCGCAGGAAATCACGACAGCCCGGAGCGAATTCACTGTCACTCTTCGCTCTTGAGCCTTGGCGGGTTTTACGTGTACGGGCAGCACGATGTGGCTTTTGAGCCGATTGTTTTAAAAGATGAGTTTGGCGAGGTGAATTTCTATCCCGTTCCGTTTATCGAACCTGAGCATGCGCGCTATCTGAGCAGTAGTTCCGACATCCGTACGCACGACGACGTGTGGCAATGGATTTGTAGCGAGATTCAAAAGCAGAACAGTTTTAAAAATCGCTCGGTGCTCATCGCGCATCTTTTTGCGGCGGGCGGCGAAGTGTGTGAGTCGGAGCGCGCGTTGTCCGTCGGTGGCGCTGACCAGGTTTCCGTTGGCAAGTTTGACATTTTCAATTACACAGCGCTTGGGCATCTGCACTGTCCGCAGGAGTTTTTAAAAGGCAAGGTCGCGTATTCGGGTTCGCTGCTGAAATATTCGCTGTCGGAAGTCCATCATCCGAAGTCGGTTTCCATCGTGGAAATGGACGGCAGCGGCGCAATACAGGTTTTTAAAAAACCGCTCATTGCACGCAAGGACGTTCGCACGGTCGGCGGACGGATTGACGGGCGGAATTTCGAGCTTTTAAAAGATGAAAAAAGCGAAGAGCCGCGCCGCGAAGATTACCTCCACGTTCT
>DASPKH010000397.1:0-2510 GCA_035628175.1 Patescibacteria group bacterium | reverse complement strand
ACTTATATTGTCAATGTTCCCTTTAACAATAATTGCATGATAACCGATAACGTCAGCAGGATTTACCCATGCTTCAATAGTAAAGGAGCCATTCGGATCGAATGCAATTCTCTCTCCATAAGGAACATGAAGGTACTGATTTTCACCATTGAACCGAATAGCATAATTTACTGCAGTTGAATCAATAGGATCGACCGGGTTACATCCACAATCTTCTCGCTTTGAACAACTTGAAACAATGAGGCAGATCGCGCAGGTTAAGGCAAAAAAAAGATTTTTCATAAATTTCTCTTAGGTTGGAAAATGTCTGCTATATATTTTTAAAAGGCCCAAAGTCACGTGGGTGGCCGATTTGCCGTGTAAGATAGTAGCGTGGGGGCTCATGATGATTCTCTGCTGTAAATGGCTCAGCAAAATAGTCTTTTAAAAGATCATTGCGTACAAAAAAAGCATTGGCGCCTACAAAGTTGCAACCAACTAAGCTATATCCTTTTTCTCTGCCTAAAAGCTCTAAAGATTTTAAACTTGCGTTATGATATGCAGTTTGATTCCACATCTTTCCAGCATCATATTCTACAACGAACTTTGTATTAGGTCGTATAAGAGCGTTATATTCAATGACAACGATACGCGGATTGAAATTCGTAATGCCTCTCCAAACCCAATAGTCATTCTGGTCGATATCAATGGAGATGAGGTCAAATTCCTGAGGCGCTCCGGCTTCTTTAAAAAGACTTTCAATATTTTCGGCATTGATAAAAGCGTTTTTTACAAAAAGCTTTTTTTGGTCAATCAGAAAGCCATATTTCTCGCGTATGGTAGAAATGAAATTTGGATTACCGTCAATCCAAAGCCCACTCCAGTCTTTTAAAAGTAAATATGCTGTGTTATTTTCAAGTCCATTGTCCACACCGAACTCGATGAAGAATTTGTTCGTTGTGCCGATCCTTTTAAAGATCTCTTCGATAATTCCATCTTCGCCATTTTGCGAATACACCTGAAATTCGTATTTATTTAACTTTTTTGGATCCTGATATTTCTCAGCCTTAAAAAGATGTTCATCAAGATAATTGTCCACCATCATGTGCGCCATTCTTTCTGAGTGCCGCATTGCTTTTCGACCATTTCTGAGCGATTCTAAAAAATACTGTGAAAACTTTGAAAAAGGGTTTGCCATTGCCTCTGATTTTAAAAATTCTACTTCTGCTTTTTTAAAAATTACGATTAATTCCTGACTATTTTATACACCTTTTTAAAAGTGCCTGAAGTAATGTGTACAAAATATGTGCCTGCTGCAAGATTATCTACTGGAACAACCGTTTTAAAAATATTTCCTGACGTCTGATATGAAGTTTTAAAAATAGATTCGCCAATAATATTTGTGACTTCTAAAGAAATTGGTGCGTACAGCTGTTGAGTACTTTCGATAAAGAATTCTTCTGAACTTGGATTAGGATAGAGAGCAAAGTACTCATCTTTTAAAATTTCCTCAATACCGGAAATAATTACATTGGTTTTGGCTGAAGTGCCTTTGCATCCATAGATATTTGTCACTTCAATGTAGTATTCACCTGAGTTCAGTGCTTTATGTGTTTTAGAAGTTGCGCCCGTTATAATTGCTCCATTATAATACCATTGAATAGCATCTGTTGTTTGTGTATTCATTGCTGTAAGGTTTGCCCCGGTAGCAGAAATTGACGGCATCGGAACAGGGTAAACCTGGCTTTCATAGGTAATAGTATTATCATCGGTGTTGATAGCGCGTAGCCGGAACTTCCCCGGTTTGGTAGGATCAATAAGTGTCAAGGTTCCTACCACTTCATTAGAAGGAAGCGAAGTAAGTAATTGCATTCCAATATTGTTACTTCCGGAATTATCCAACTCGACAGATTTTAAAAGATAAATTTCATCCTTTGCGGTAAATGTAGCAGGGGAGCAAAGCTGCTGCGCGGTTTGGATTGTTGGATAGCAATTTGTACATTTTGTAGAGTCAATAGTTTTTAAAACACCGGCAATATCAGGGGCTACAATTTTTAAACGAGTTCCATTCATACCTGCGGTGGCTCCATACGTGCCACCTTCCAATGCGCTTCCCGCTGCACCTCCGTTAATTTGAGTTGTTGCAGAGCTATAGGTTAGTTCGTCAGTAATAAGTAATATCCCGCCGCCACCGCCGCCGCCCGTTCCATGTCCTACAACTGAGGCAGTGCGGCTTCCACCATTTCCACCTTTTACAGAAAGAACCGGGATATTATCGGAGAATTCAGCATCAAGAAGAATTGTACCTCCTGCGCCACCACCACCACACCCATCAGGGTTAGAAGGTGTATTATCATTAGCAGCACTTTGTCCATTTGCTGAAATAGTAAATTTATCTTTATTTTCAATATTTCCTGCACGAATAATAATAATTCCGCCCCCGGCACCGCCTGCGGAACCGTGGCCATCATTTATTTGTCCTGCACCGCCGCCGCCGCCCATAAATAGTTTATTAGGGCTAGTATTAGTAA
>DASPKH010000396.1:0-3990 GCA_035628175.1 Patescibacteria group bacterium | reverse complement strand
TTAATAAAAAATCTTGCATATCTTTCTGACCCCACTGGTGATGTGGCAATTTCGGTTGAACTTCAGAATTATTCCTTGAAATAGTAGCTAATAAAAACTGCAAAATGTAATGTTTGTGGATATTTCTTACGTCGAATCTGTTGTTTTTAAAAATATAAATTAAGTTGAAAGAAAAATAGGGTGACTATACTATATATATGGCCGCCCTTGGTGCAGATAATGGAAAACATTCTACCTGCGGATCCACAGCTTCGAGCACGTCAAAACCTGTTTTACCATAGGGAAGCTCAATATCAAGGAAAAGAAGATCCGGTCTGAAATTCTTAATGGAGCGAAGGGCTTGTTCATAGTCGCGGGCAATAGTTATAACCTCAACTTTATCCGAGCAGAATTCAATGAGCATTTCAGCTGCCAGAGGTTCATCTTCAATGATAAGCGCCTGTAGTTTTGTGTTCGTCATACTGTCGATTGCATATTGAACATATCCCTATTGCCTGAATCGCCTGTTTGGTGAAGAGCCACTTCAATGGATAGTGAAGATCCTGTAAAATAATCACAATAGTAATTTACGGATTTACAACGAAAAACAACTACTACCTCGTATAGATCATGAAATTATGTCAGGTCTCTCCAGAACCATTTCAGGGTTACTTCAAAATTCAATCTAAATCATCTTTGAGTTATATTATAAGTACAAAAACATGGAATTCAAATGGAATTAACATTAAATATGCCTAAAATTAAAAAAATTAACCATATTACCACTGGTTTGGGACCAGGAGGTCCCGAGTTCGAATCCCGGCGCCCCGACTTGAACCCTTGTAGATCAACGATTTACAAGGGTTTTTTGTTTTTTGCGTAACGAATACGTAATAAAAAAATTCCCTCCGGCTTATCCAAGCTATAGCAATCTATCATTAGTTAAAAGTCTATAATACTTATTTCCAACAATTTATTCTCCCGAAAATATTTTCTAATACTTTTTCGGAGAATGTTGTAATTTTCAAGTGGTTGTTTTTGGATTACTCGCCTTTTAACGTATTTTAGTCATGTCTTTTACGCTCCAGCAAATTCTTGCATTAGCTCCTGATGATTCTTCTGCGAAAGCCGGAATGCAGCTTGCCAATCCTTCTAAATGGCTGGTACGGCGCATTCATCCCCTTGCGCTCTGGGGTGAATGCCAAGGTAGTGGCTCGAAACCGTACAAAACCTCTATAGACCTCACGAATATTGCTTTTAAATGCAGCTGCCCCAGCAGGAAATTTCCCTGCAAGCATGGCCTTGGGCTGCTTCTGCTTTATGCGGATAAGGCTGAACTCTTTGCAAACGAAAGTGTGCTGCCACAGGAAATTGAAGAATGGATTAATAAGCGAGGCGCTACGATTGAGGCTAAAGTACAGGCAGTGAAAAAGCCCGTAGACGAGGATGCCCAACAGAAAAGGATTGCCCAGAGAGAACAAAAAATCCTTAATGGAATTGAAGAGCTCCAGATGTGGATAAAAGATATTGTGCGGGGTGGACTGATTCATATCCAGCCTCACTCCTATAGTTTTGCTTCCAATATCATAGCGCGTATGGTAGATAGTCAGGCACCGGGGCTAGCGTATCAATTACGAAAAATTAATTCAATAAATTTTTTTGATGCTGGCTGGCAACGGGAATTTATCAGATTACTTTCCATACTGTATATTCTGTGCGAAGGGTACAAAAGAAAAGGAGTTTTCTCTCCTCAACTTCAGGCTGACCTTGAAACGCTTATCGGATGGACGAAAACGAAGGAAGAAGTTTTACAAGGTGAAAGTGTGCGTGATGTGTGGCTGGTACTTTCTACAGTAGCAGTACAAGAAGACGCTTTGATTTCGGAAACAACTTGGCTGTACGGCAGACAAACACAACGATTCGCGTATATACAAAGTCATTATACAGCTTCTACAAAACCAATGGATGTTCTCCTACCGGGCGCAAGCATTGACGCAGATTTGGTTTTTTATCCTGGTTCAATTCCGATGCGCTGCATTATCAGGGAGCAACGTAATCAGACAGAAACAGCTATACTGGCACATATCGGAATTACATCAATTGAATCTTTAAAAGATCATGTTGCTGATGTTTTGACTTTAGCACCCTTTACGGATCGTATTCCGGTACTGTTTTCTACTATGAAAATTACACCTGACAATGGCAGATGGTTTATAAAAGACGGCTCGGGATTTGGCTTCGAGCTTTCTAACAGTCCGCACGAGTGCTGGAAAATGCTTTCGATAAGTCGCGGACAAGAATTCTCCTTCTTTGGCCTGTACACAAATGAATCAATCGTAGTGCATTCTCTGTGGATGGACCAGAAATATTATACCTTACTATGAGAATGACTGAAGAAATAGTAAAAACAGCAATTCTTGGTACAGACAAATATCTGCCCACTGCACTATCTGAAATAGAGCAGATCTGGTTAGCTATTTCAGCACAGCAATCAGACCGGGAAGATACATTTTTAAAAGGCGCTGCGGCTGCTTTTTTATATGAGGAGGCGGCACGATCTGGACTTCAGATCAAAGGAGAGATCGCACCCTGCCCTTTTGTAAGCAGGAGCTTTATTTCCGCGCAGATTTCCAATCAGATAGAGATTGCCCTTGAAACAAAAAATGATGTAATTCTTTTTTACCTGCTCTATCAATGCAAAATCCGTGACCTTATTGTAGAAAATCATCTTATACCGGATCTGCTCAATAAGGCTGTTACTCAAAAGAAGAGAAGTGGTTTGATTTCAGATGTCTGCGTTGAGACAGGTGTCTGGCTGTGCTCGCTCAATCCTGACTGGCAAAACATTCAGCTGCCTGTATATGATGAATCTGCATGGGAAACCGGGGCTTTTGAGCAGCGAAAAGAGTACCTGATTTCTCTCAGGAACACACAGCCACAAGCTGCTTTAAAACTTTTAAAAGAATCAATTCATCAGGATAATGCTGCCGCTCGCGCGGAATTTATTTCGCTACTTGATAATAATCTAACATTACAGGACGAAGCATTCCTGGAAGAGCAGCTTTCCGATAAAAGCCAGAAAGTTCGGGCAGTTGCCCTGCATCTTTTAAAAAAGCTGCCCGGCTCCCGGCTTAATTCGCTTTTCCTGAAAACTCTGACTGATAATTCATATGTAAAAGAAGAGCGCAGCCTGCTTCTTTTAAAAAAACAGGTGCTATTTTTTAAAGAATCACTTACACCAGACCCACAGATTTTTAAAGCCGGTGTCGAAAAAGTGAGCAATCAGAAAGGAGTTGATGATGCACCATACTGGATCGCACAGATCCTGGAGTATGTCGCTCCGACTGCATATGCCAGTGCTTTAGGCATTTCAGAAACTGAATTATTCAAGGTTCTAGCGGAGCATCAGTATAACGATATTTTTCTACCATATCTTGTACGCTCGGCGGTACATTTAAAAAACAAGACCTGGGCTAAGCTTTTACTGGAAACTTCCAAAGTATACGAGATTCCACTCTTGCAGCTACTTGATACAGGTGAGCAGGAGTCTTTCTATAAGAAATTTTTGGCACATGATTTTTCAGCTCTTTTCAATTATCTCATTAATGAAGAGTATAATCCTATTAGTGCTGATATCGCGATGAATATGATAGAGCATCTGCGTAGCGAACCATATCTATTGAATAGTAACCAGTACCAACTTCTTTCCCTACATTTGCCTGATGGCATGGATACAATTCTTGAGCAGTTTCATGACAAACCGGTGACAGAGTATAAGTTGCAGTTTTTCAAGACTAATATGGCTGAAATGATACGCGTATTTAATTTTAAAAACTCACTGAAATTTTAATTGTATGGAAAATAATATTTTACGGCGTTCTGCCGAAGAACTGTATAAATCAGAGATTGAGGAGCTTCAGAAGGAGGACAAATATCCCAAACCCGAAAACTGGGAATTATCGCCACAGGCTGTCCTGCAATATCTTATGGGTGGCACATTGCAAAACGGGT
>DASPKH010000395.1:0-7411 GCA_035628175.1 Patescibacteria group bacterium | reverse complement strand
AAGCCGTGCTAAAACCTAAAGTGATAATGAAAAGCGGTAAGAAAAAATTTCTCATATCCAAAGCCTTTGTGTTTTTAAAACGTATAAATCTTTTAAAAGAACCGTTATCTTTTTAAAGTACAGAATTCTTTTTAAAAAGTTACGTTTTTGACCGAACAAGGTTGATAAGGCCAATGGCAAAAAACAGAATATTCGCTGACCAGCCCACCCATATTGGGTCAAGATCCATTGAATAGCCAACAGTCTGGCTAATCTTTGTAAAGGCGAGATACGCAAAGCACACCACCATCGCTGTTGCTATTTCAACTGCCAGCCCGCTTTTCTTTTTTACAGAAGCAAATGCCACGCCAAACATTACAACGATAAGGCTTGCAAACGGAAGCGCATACTGTCCGTAATAATCAATGCGCTGTCGGCGAACGTCTTTTCCTCCCTGCTGAAGTGTATTGATATACTCATGGAGTTCGTCAAAATTCAATTCTGTCGGCTGCTTCTGTAGTTGCACGATCTGCGCGTGCGTAATGTGCAGTGGTGCGTCAGTCGTATCAAAGGCGCGAACGATGACATTCGAGTCTACATATGCGTGCTCCATTGCTTTCAGGAGTTTCCACTTATCGGCAGCTGAGTCCCAACGGATCTCCTGCGCATCAATTCTCCGCATAAGTCGTGGCGAGGTTTCTGAATTATACTCTTCGATTGCCACGCCCGCGCCAGTTTTCCGCTCGCCATCGTAATACTGCATAATCACATTGCGCAGTGGCTCATCACGTAAATACAGATTATAGAGCGGACCGCTGGCAGAACCCTTATTGAGATAGCGCCGCTCGATGTCCAGCTTTGATTTATTCGCTTTGGGCGCCACCCAGCCGCTGAAATACACTTGCCCAAAGCTGATAGCCGTTGCCAGAATAAGTAAGGGTAACATCAGCCTGTACAAGCTCAAGCCACCAGTTTTCATCGCGGTGATCTCATTCAACCCCGTCATACGTCCTATGCTGAAAAGACTTGTGAGCAGCATCGAGATGGGCACGATGAGTTTTAAAATCTCAGGATAAAAATACAGGTAATACCGAATAATCACATCTGCGGGCGTATTATTATCAAGAAAATCATCAAGATTTTCCATCAGGTTTACCACTAGGAAGATCGCACACAATGCCAGCAGCGAAAAAAGCAACGTCGAAACAAACTGCCGTATAATATACCTGTCTATAAGATTCATCTATATAAAATTTCTTTTAGAAAGTTATCTTTTAATACCGATTCCTTCAAAATTGTAAATCAAATGCTCACGAAAACCGCCTTCTAAAAACGCGTCTTCTTGCTCCGTTCCACGCCGTCCATAGGCCTACCAGTAGCGCAATAGAACCCATGATGGCCCCACCTGCTATAAGAGGTTGCCAATCCAGAAGACGCAGCCACGTAGAATTGTTTTTAAAAATAAGATACAACACAAGCGCAATACCACTGCCAAGCATAATGCCCAAAAGGGAAGTAATTAGCGCAAAGATCAGGTGTGGCGCTGCAATAAACCAACGCGAAGCACCCAATACATGCAGCACATGCGTTTCCTCAAAGGCCATCGCCATTTCACTTCGCAGTGCTGAATTTAGCGTAAATAAAAATAGCGCAAAAGCAATGCCTCCAACAGCCACTGCGATCAAAAATGTTTCCTGAGAACGCGCATACACTGCTTCAGCAAAATCCGCACGATAGGTCGCATCACTTACCTCGCGCATTCTTTTTGCGTAATTTGTCACATATTCTACGTAATTATTATTGCGGAAATCCTTTCTGAAACGGATTTTCGCCACTGCCGGAAACGGATTATCCTCAAACAGGAATTCCGTGGATTCTCCCATGCGATCTTCAAATTCCTGTCGCGCTTCCTCTGGTGTCACAAGCTGCACGCTGGCAATTCCGGGGAATTTTCTTAATGTTTCAAGCCGCTGTTCCATCTGTACAGGCGGTGTAAACGGTTTGAAAAATACCGACACAATCAGGTTATCCGATAGCAATTCCCATGACTCCAGTGATGCGAAATATCCTGCCGAGCCAAACGCCGCTGCGACTGTTGCCACGCAAGATGCTAGTAATATCCTGAATGACGAACCCTTCCGCCTTTTAAAAATCTTTAAAGCATTCGAAAAATGAAATGCTATGCTCATAATTTGTAACTGGTGATCGTACCTGTTTTTAAAAGAAAATCCCAGGTTTTTAAAAGTAAAAAATTATGCTTCCTTATGTCTGTATTCCACGAATTGCAGGCAACAACCTTTGTCGTCTACCCAACGGTTCTGTAATGTTGTTCACCGTTTTAAAAGAAAATTTCTCGTATCACTCACAGCTCGGAAAAGGGAGGAAACGGGTAAGTCCAATGCTTTTTTCACAAAAGCAAAATTTAAAAACCCAAGAAACGCAAAATATACGAGTATTCCAAGTGGAATAAGCATTTCTATTTGTAAAAATCCGACTGTCGCTAGCGCAATAAAACCGAAGATCGAAGCGATAATCGCATTGTACATCAGCCGCTGCGCCGCATTTAGCGCTAAAACCACAGCCGATAAAATCACAAATGGCATCAAAATAGCGCCAACGGCAAATACATTAAACTGTCCTACCGCCGCCCAGTATTTTTCGGGAAGGAAGGTCGTGATGATCCATGCACTCAGACCCATTTCCAAAATCGCAACCACCACAAGAGCCGGAAGTACCGTAAATGATAGCATTTTGGAGATCAGGGTTTTTAAGTCTTCCATTTTATTTTCCGACACCAGCCGCACCGCTCCCGGATACAGCAAGCTCGCTACCGCATCAAATGCCTGCTGGAATATACGAAAAAGGAACCTTGCAAGACCATAAATTCCTACTGTATCAATTGTAAAGAAAAGTTTTATGGCAAATACGTCCAATAGCAACACTGCATTATTTATACCGCTCACAAATGCCTGCCTTATGCCAAAAGAAATGAATTCTTTAAAGGAAATTGAACCTTCATGCCCAAATTCCAGAATTCCGCGTGACAGCAGAATAGATGCGAGTGATCCCGCAGCCATTCCAATCACATCAATAACAACGATATTTTTTAAAGTAAGGATTTCTCCCTTCTGGAGATTGACAATAAAATACAGAGTCAGGATTATTCGTACACTAAACCACACAAAATTCATCCAGAAAATTTGCTTCATCTGCAAATCACGCATCAGAAGCTTTAAACAGAAGGCGCGTGGAATTGTGACAAATGTCATTATAGGTAAAACGAGTGCTAAAAGCCTCAATTGAGGTAAGTCAAAAACATCTGAAAAGGGTACTCGCAAAAGCAATACAAGCAGCGACAAACTCAGTGTCACGGCAACATGTAGCCAAAGTCCCATTGTATTGACTTTGCGGCGGTTTTCACCTTTTGCTCCGTAAAGGATCACGCCTTGAAGAGCCAGCCCGTCGCTAATGATGAAAATCCACGTATGAAGTGACATCAATAAGGTATATAGACCCATTTCGCTTTCTGTGGAAAATTTATACTGCACAATCATTATCAGACCGAACACCACAAAAAGCAATTTGTCAACAATCGTCCACGTGATCTTGCCGAGATGCTGCTGTATCTTTACCAAAGTGTTTAAAAAGCTTTAAAATGGAGAGAAGTGTTTTATTTAAACAAAAATACAGACTTTTAAAAACTCTTCACCGTTTTTAAAAAAGAATCTTTGTCAAAGTGAATTGCCGCCGGAAATTTCCCGCGATTTTCGTAAATTGCAGCCTGAGATTGTGCGCTTTTAAAAAAAATCATTCTTGCCTTAAGAAACTTCACCCGAACGATCATTTCAATATATTATGAATTCTTTTAAAAGAATTTCTTTTGCAATTCTAACGGCTTGCTTTGTGGCAACTGTTGTACAAGCCCAGACGCTCACGCGCGCGCAGGAGGGACTTCGCACAAAAAATGTGCAATTGCTCGCAATTACCGGCGCAACGATTATCCCTGAGCCAGGCAAAATTTTAAATAATGCAACGATCATTATCCGTAACGGACGTATTGATGCCGTTGGCACAAATATTTCTATTCCGGCTGGTGCTGACATTCGTAACGGGAACGGCTTGTGGATCTACCCGGCATTTGTGGAAGTGTATTCCGATGCAGGCATTCCAAAACAGGTTCGTAGCGGAAATCGTGGTGAAGAAGGACAGAACCAGCAGGCAAATTCACGTGGCGCGCGCCATTGGAACGAATCTATAAGGCCTGAACAAAACGCTGCTGACATGATCTCGCTCGATGAAAAAACAGCAGACGACTTTAAAAAGCTTGGTTTTGCGGTGATCCACGTGAATTCAATGGATGGAATTATGCGCGGAAATTCTGCACTTGTGCTGGCAAAATCAGGTTCGGCACAGGAAATTCTCCTGAAAAATAATGTTTCTCAGTGGTTTTCTTTTAAAAAAGGCCCATATGGCGGGTATCCTGAATCTCTTATGGGCGTGATTGCGCTGATCCGCCAGACGTTGCTCGATGCGCAGTGGTATGGTACTTCTCACGCAGCTTTTAAAAAGAATTCCGCGCAGGAAATGCCCGAGGTAAACGTTTCACTCGCGGCACTTTCTGATGCTTTAAAAAATAATTCTCCGGTCATTTTTGAAGCTGAGGGCGATGTCTATGCAATTGACCGTGCTGCGAAGATAGAGAATGAAGCTTCTTTAAAAAATATTTTTTACAAAGGTAGCGGTTACGAATATCAGCGCCTTTCAAATATTGCCGTCTTAAAACCAACACTTATTCTTCCGCTGAACTTTCCGCAGACGCCAGATGTGGGTTCACCAGAGCGAGCGCTGGATATTTCGCTCGCAGAGTTGATGCATTGGGACGCCGCACCTTCAAATCCGTATTTGCTGGATTCCGCCGGAGTCCAGTTTGCTTTTACAACGAGTGGCTTAAAAGATAAAGGGGAGCTTTTTAAAAATATCCGGAAAGCAATTGAGCGCGGTTTGGGGCCTGATGACGCACTCGCAGCTCTGACTACCGTTCCAGCGATAATCTGCCATGCAGAAAATCTTGTTGGAACGCTTACAAAGGGCAAATTCGCTAATATGATCCTGGCGAACGGTGATATTTTTAAAAGCGAAACAGCGATACAGTCAGTATTTGTAGCGGGAGAGGAAACAGAATATCAGAAGTCTCCGCTGGCAGATATTCGCGGAAGGTGGACGGTCACGCCGGAACGATTCCTACCGAAAATGAGCATCAATATTGGAGGAAAGGGGACTGCGCCAAGTGGCACGATAGCGATTGATTCGGCTACAATGGCGAGTTTTCAAAAGCCAAACGTGGAGCGTTCTCCGGAACTGAAGCCACGCAGTATTGGCCGCGATGAAGAAGCGCAAACAGAAGATTCGCTTAGAATTTCAAAACCATTTTCGCAATCAGCTTTCCCGCAAAGTGGTTTTAATACTCCGGCAAATCTCGCCTTAAGTGGTTCGCGGCTGAATTTCACAGTAAAAGGCGATACGCTTGGTTTCCCCGGCGTGATACGTTTTTCCGGAATGATTGATTCAAACGCTGCCCGGGGAACATTCTTTATGCCAAATGGCGATACCTATACGTGGACCGCAATTCGCGACAGTGCTTTTAAAGAACCAGCACCAAAGAAACCTGATGAAAATACTACTGTAAGGAATACTCCCAAGATTATCTATCCGTTTGGCCCATATGGACTTGAAAAGGCGCCGGAGCAGCGTAGAGTTCTTTTAAAAAACGCGACGGTGTGGACATCTGCACAGGCGGGAATCCTTGCCGAAACGGACGTCGTGATAAGTGACGGAAAAATTACCGCAATTGGCAGAAACCTTGGTAATGCACCGGTGGACACAGTGATCGACGCAACAGGAAAGCATGTTACCCCAGGAATTATCGACGAGCACTCGCACATCGCCATCATCGGTGGTGTAAACGAAGGCAGCCATGCAAATACAGCGGAAGTGCGCATCGGTGACGTGCTTGATCCTGATGATGTGAATATTTATCGTCAGCTTACAGGCGGCGTTACGGCTTCGCACCTGCTGCATGGATCGGCAAACCCTGTCGGCGGGCAGCTACAGTTTATCAAGCTCCGCTGGGGCGCTGATGCAGACGGTTTGAAATTTCAAAATGTGGATCCAACCATCAAGTTTGCGCTTGGCGAAAACGTAAAGCAGTCAAACTGGGGAGACAGGAATGTAACACGCTATCCGCAAACGCGAATGGGCGTAGAAGAGATTATGCGTGACGGATTCCGTGCAGCGCTCGAATACGAAAAAGCTTTTAAAAACTATAGTTCACTTTCAGATTCGGCCAAACAAAGCTCAGCCCCACCGCGCCGCGATATTCAGCTTGAAACGATGCTGGAAATCATTCGCGGAAAGCGTCTCATCCATTGCCACTCTTATGTGCAAAGCGAAATCCTTATGCTGATGCGCGTGGCAGAAGAATTCGGTTTTAAAGTGAAAACCTTTACGCATATTTTGGAAGGCTACAAAGTGGCAAGTGAAATGGCAAAACACGGCGTTTCAGCTTCTACCTTTGCAGACTGGTGGGCGTATAAATTTGAAGTGTATGATGCTATTCCGCAAAATGCAGGAATAATGCACGATGAAGGCGTTTTAGTTTCAATCAACAGCGATGATGCTGAAATGGCACGCAGGTTAAACCAAGAAGCAGCAAAATCTGTAAAATACAGTGATATGCGCGAAGAAGACGCTTTAAAAATGATAACTATTAATGCAGCGCGACAGATGAATGTGCAAGACAGAACGGGCAGCCTTGAAATCGGAAAAGACGCCGACATAGTTGTCTGGAGTGGTCACCCGCTCTCTAATTTATCGCGCGTGGAGCATACTTTTGTTGATGGCAGGCATTATTTCAGCATCGAACAGGACAGGAAGCTCCGCGAGCGCGATGCTAAATTACGTGCTGCACTTGAGCAAAAAGCTTTGGGCGCAATAGCCGGAGGGGAAACACCCTCACGCGGCCCGCAACGCATGATGAAGCGTCTGGAGCATTGTAATGATAAGGAAGCTGAGGCATTCGGTATAGAGCATGAATAATAGCAAATTGTCGGGAAAGGCACTTTGAACCAATAGCAACGTGCACCTTATAACGTTTGGGATTGCTGCATTGCTGCCATCAGCATTTTGCTGTGTTCCTCGATAATACGCGATTTTCACGCGTGATGCAAGGTTTATTCTTCATGATGGAATTCTGATGATCGTGCAGTACTCAAAAAATTCTTTTAAAGATCTTAGGCGTCGTGTGAGCGATATGGGAAACACGTGAATTTCATACTTGCTAGGCGAACCTCATATTTCAAAATTCTTCACATCACAGTTTTTTAGGAGAAGAAGGTTTTAAAAGTGGCAGGACAAGATGCTTATTAACTTGGGA
>DASPKH010000394.1:0-4035 GCA_035628175.1 Patescibacteria group bacterium | reverse complement strand
CAATATTTATTTTACAGGTAAAACTAATTCTACGAATTTCCCTACATCGCCGAGCGTCTATGATCGCACACAAAATGGTTCATATGATCCATATATACTAAAGATAGGAACAACTGGCGCTATTGTAGCAGGTACTTTTTTTGGCGGTGGGGGTGATGATATTGGTCATAGCATAGCTGTTGATGCAAGTAGCAACGTTTATGTCGGGGGAGAAACAAATTCGAGCAATTTTTCAGTCTTCCCAGTACCAACACAAGCAAATGGCCAGCAAAAACCGTTTGACCATATTTATAATGGCGGAGCTGATGGATTCATCTCAAAATTTAATGCGTCCTTAAGCACACTTACTTTCTCAACATATTTTGGTGGTGCCTCTGATGACCGCATTAAAGCCATTGCCCTCGGGCCTAATGACGTTGTTCTTTTTGCAGGGGAAACAAATTCAACTGATTTTCCAACAGGAAATGTTAATGGTGGTGCGAAATCAGGAGGGTTAGATATCTTTGCAGGTCAGTTAGACCGTCCAGGGAAAGTACTTAGTTTCTCATGGCTTGTAGGCGGCTCAGGTGCAGAAAATGTAAAAACAGCCGTTATTGATAATGAAGGCAGCTACTATATTGTAGGGACTACTAATTCCAGTAATTTTCCTACTACCATCGAAGCTGAAAAGAAAAGCCTTACAGGAACCAATGACGCCTTTATTATGCGTTTAAATTCTAACGGCATTCAAAATTCACGCTTGTTTGGAGGCAATCAAACTGATCTCATATCAGGAGTAACTCTTGATAGCAGGAAGCATTTATATTTTGTCGGAAACACTACTTCAAGTAATCTTCCTGTTTCAGAGACAGCTTTTCAAAAAACTTTTTCAGGAACTGGTGATGCATTTCTTGCTAAAGAGGTTTTTGCAAGTATAGATATGGTTTCACCACTAGGTAATGAACGCTGGTGTGGCGGTTCTCAGCAAACATTACAATGGACTCCGACCGGATTAGATAACATAGAAAGTTATGCAATTTATGTGTCTGGTGGAGAGAGTTTACCTTGGCAAAAGATTGATTCTAATATTTCGCTTTCTAATTATAAATGGACTATTCCAACGAATCTTCCAACTGGAAACCAATATGTAATAAGAATAGTTGGAAGTTCTGGTTTAATGAAGCAGAGTAATACTTTTACAATTAGCCAGGGACCAGTCATCAATACCCAGCCCGAGCCTGTATCAATTTGTGAAGGTCAGTCTTTAACACTACAAGTCGGAGTGACTGGCGTAACGCCTTCATACCAATGGATGAAAAACGGTGAAGTAATAGCAGGTGCAAATTCAGCAACCTATTCAGTTCCAAATGCTACCTCAAATCACTCTGGTATTTATTCCGTACGCATTAATGGGGTCTGCTCCAGTACTCCAGTAATAAGTCAAAATGCAAATGTAGCAGTGAATGCTGCGACAAAAATAACTGCCGCTCCAATCCCTGTAAATACCACTGTAGGGCAGCAGATATCATTGAGTGTCATGGTCTCTGGCGTTAATAATTCCTTCCAGTGGCAGAAAAATATGCGGGACATTCCAGATGCTACTTCATCTTCATATTCTATCGCATCAGCTTCAACTTCGGACGCCGGTATGTATCGTGTGCTTGTCAATGGAGCTTGTGGTGCCGATACAAGTGAAGAAATACAGGTAACTGTCAATACAACTTCTGTAGAAAATTCTGAAACAGCAGATGGTTCGTTAAAAATTTTCTCTGTTTCTCCAAATCCTGCCTCAAATGATGCAATTCTATCATTTGCTTCGACAAAAGACCAGCCTGTTTCAGTGTGGGTCTCAGATATTCACGGTGTAAAAATGATGGACATTTTTTTAGGTGTCGTTAATGGAAATAAAACCTTACCATTTGAAACTTCCTCTATTCCAGCTGGCTCATATTATGTTGTTGCGGAACAAAATGGGCGACAGGTATTTTACAATCTAAGAATTGTTCGATAAGTTTTTTGGTCGTCATAATAACAAGCGGTAACATTATGTTGCCGCTTTTTTTTTATTCTTCTATAAATTTATGAGATTTGTAATCCGACAGAAATAGTCGTAAATTCGCGTTCCCAATGAAAACTTGCTGGTTTTTTTAAGCGTTAAATATACGACAAAAATAGTCGTATATGCCAAACGTCATACGAGCAGACTCTTTAAAAAACGATACTTTAAAAAGATTTATATATAAAAGCTATGGCTCAGGAATTAGATATTCTCGAAGAAGTAACCAGTGCCGAGTATAAGTACGGCCACGTTTCCAGCATTGAGCAGGACATTGTGCCGGTCGGGCTGAATGAAGATGTTATCCGCATGATTTCTGCGAAGAAGGGCGAACCTGAATGGATGCTCGAATGGCGCCTGAAAGCGTATCGCCACTGGCTGACAATGATTGAGCCGGACTGGGCGAATGTGCATTATCAGAAACCGGACTTCCAGGCAATCAGCTATTTTGCCGAGCCGAAAAAGAAAAAGCAGGTGAATAGCCTTGATGAGGTGGACCCTGAGATTTTAAAAGAATTTGACAAGCTCGGGATTTCCCTGCTTGAGCAGCAACGCCTTTCGGGAATAGCTGTTGACGCGGTTCTGGATTCGGTTTCCGTTGCGACCACTTTTAAAGGAAAGCTGGCAGAAGTTGGGATTATTTTTATGTCCATGAGCGAGGCGATTCGCGAGCATCCGGAGCTTGTGCGCAAGTATATTGGCTCGGTTGTGCCCTACACAGACAATTTTTACGCCGCTTTAAATTCAGCTGTTTTCACCGATGGCTCGTTCTGTTTTATTCCGAAGGGCGTTCGCTCGCCGATGGAGCTTTCCACGTATTTCCGCATCAATGCCGCCAATACCGGCCAGTTTGAGCGCACGCTGATTGTGGCGGAAGAAGGCAGCTACGTGAGCTATCTCGAGGGCTGTACGGCGCCGATGCGCGACGAAAATCAGCTTCACGCGGCGGTGGTAGAAATCGTGGCGATGGAAAAAGCGGAAGTGAAATATTCGACTGTTCAGAACTGGTATCCGGGCGATAAAGAAGGCAAAGGCGGGATCTATAATTTTGTGACCAAGCGCGGAATTTGTGCCGGAAATAATTCGAAAATCTCGTGGACGCAGGTGGAAACAGGTTCGGCGATTACGTGGAAATATCCGAGTGTGATTTTAAAAGGTGATAATTCCATCGGCGAATTTTATTCCGTGGCCGTGACGAACAATATGCAGCAGGCCGACACCGGCACGAAAATGATTCATCTCGGCAAAAACACGCGCAGCCGTATTGTTTCAAAAGGGATTTCCGCGGGCAAAAGCCAGAATTCATACCGCGGTTTGGTGAGAATTGCAAAAGCTGCTGAAGGCGCGCGCAATTTCTCGCAGTGCGACTCTCTGCTTCTCGGCGACAAATGCGGCGCGCATA
Organism: Patescibacteria group bacterium; assembly: GCA_035628175.1. Taxonomy (GTDB): domain Bacteria; phylum Bacteroidota; class Ignavibacteria; order Kapaibacteriales; family DASPKH01; genus DASPKH01. The sequence continues at coordinate 598 of DASPKH010000394.1, read as the reverse complement.
CGTTCCCGTACATCGAAACGAAAAATCCGACAGCGACGATTGAGCACGAAGCAACAACGTCGAAAATCGGCGAAGATATTCTTTTCTACTGCAATCAGCGCGGAATCTCGACAGAAGACGCCGTAGCGCTTGTTGTGAATGGCTATTGCAAAGAAGTGATGAACCAGCTCCCGATGGAATTCGCCGTTGAAGCGCAGAAACTTCTGGCGGTGAGTTTGGAAGGAAGTGTTGGGTAGTTTTTAAAAGCTTCTAAAAATGAATTTTCAGCAGAAATTAGCAAGTTATGTTTTAGGAATTTTAAAAGATTCTGACTTGATTGATATTGCTGAAACAGCTATAGAAGAAGGTTTTAAAAACAAAAAATTAGAAATTGTTGCTTCGCTTCCCAAGACTGAATATTCATCCGTAATTCAGGATTTTTTTAAAAGAGCTTTACAAGAGTTAAACCTTAGATTTCCAGATATTGAAACGGCTTTTAAAATCATGCTTGATTATTACACGGAAGAAATGCGTAAGAAGCAAATCAGTGTCAATGACGGAATTAACATAATAGAAAGACTGATTTTATACAAGTTAGATGAAAAAGAAAATTTAAAAG
>DASPKH010000393.1:0-4595 GCA_035628175.1 Patescibacteria group bacterium | reverse complement strand
TGTGGCGCAATCTGCAATCATTCGTTTAAAGCGCCGCATTCGTCTACCTCGAAGTGACTGAATCCGATCCAGCGCAATTTTGCCGGATCCATCAGGGATCTCACAGCCTCATGCACCAGTGGGAACATCTGCCGCATACCTGCGTGATAGAGTAACGGCTCGTCGTCTTTGATAAGAAAATGGTTAAACTGCAGATCTGCTTCCGGTACGTATATTGAAATCCGATAAACATCAGGTGCTATTTCGTTTATGATGTGCATAGTGATACCTGTGAAAATAGTTTTCTTAATGCTGTTTAAAAAGAAACCCGGAGGTGGTAAAAGGTTACGCTTTTAAAAGAGGCTTATAAAACTGTTTGTAAATTTATCAAAATACTTCTACCGATCTTTTCAAATCCCTAAGCCGTTGCTGTACATTATTCTGAAGGTTATTTTTTTTGAATCCTGCTGCCAGTGAGAAGGGAAACCGAAATGAAAATGAATAAAGGAAGGTAACTTCCGTGGTACCGTGAGAGATTTCTTTAAAATTCCACGAACCTAGAAATGAATAAAACATAAATGGACCTTTCGTCATTTTTACTGCTGTTACTTTCGGCCTTGTAAAGCTCACATATTCTGTTCCCATGCCAAGCCCGTTTTTCGTAACGCATCATGCCTTTATGCCGTTTGCTGCTTCAGTAGCTCCGTCTATCAGCTCCGCCTTTTTTAAAAACGTATTTCACTGTAGGCGCTTGGAGTAGTCCTGCGTGTAGTCAAAGAGTATCTCGGCAGGAGCGTGGATGATGGATTCGCTGAATTTTGGCATGTGGTTTCTAAAAATTCACTGCTAATATTGCTGTGATTTTGTCCTATTGCTAAATACTTTATTATTGAAAATCACCGTATTATTCTGTTGTAGAGGGAATCTTAGCGGTAGTTTTTGTCCAGCTTAATTTTTGTCTTACCTAACCATTTTTCAGTGTCTACCACTTCAAAATAAGGATTAGCCTGAAACATTTGTCTTATGATGGGTATATGGTCATTGCCCATAATTAAGAAAATAGCGTTTTCAGTATAGTCTAACTGTGCAAGTATTTTTGAATAAATCAGAATGTTCCTTCTGTACCAATCTATAGTGAGTTCTGCGCCAAGAAAGTACGTCGAGTCGTAATGAAAGACATTAGTGTTCCCAAGTTGCGGATAGACGTTGATGTAGCTTGCGTGAGATGTAGTTTGGACTTCATCGGAATTCAGCCAACGCATGTATTCTAAAAGATCAACTGCATTTCTTAATGAGTCTTCGTTTATAAGGAATTGGACGGGCGTTGTCATTCCTTTGCCTTTCCTTTCCAGTTTTTCCAGTTGATTGTTTTTGTTGGCATAATCTGCAATTTGTCCATACCAGTTGCCATATTGCCCCGGATGGTCGCACTGATAGATATGGGGATGATTAAGTGCTGCTGCTACCCTTCCGCCAATCTGCCAAATTTCATTTCTTGCCCTGCTTAAATTTCCTTTTCGGTATTCCTGATATAAGCTGTCGATACGATTTATATGCTCAAAGTCAGGCATTTTCTCAATAAAAACTTTGTCAGGTTTAAGCCGAATAATAATATCAGAAAGTTTTTTAATGCTCTTTTGGTGTGGTTCACTCTTTATATCATAAATAGCTGTATCTGTCTGATTGAAGTGAAACGTACCAAGTAAATAAACGTTAGTCTTTTTTGTCTGAGCGATTGTTGTCGCATAAAGTGTCAAAAAAGCAAGGGCTGCTAATAGAAATTGTCTCATGGTGAAGGAGTCCTTACAATTACCGCTCTCTTATAATTGGCAAACTGTGTTATGTTGGAATACTACCAGTTTGGTTTCTTCACAGCTAACTCTTATGAACTGCCCAATAACTGGTACCACTTTTAAAAACTCTAATCTACTCTACTATCAATCAATTTCCAAACACCGTTTAAAAAATAAAAAAGCCATAGCTTTTAAAAAACTACGGCTTAAAAAAATAATCTTTTAAAAATTTATTTTGCTTCTTTCAAATCCACTTTCATGCCTTTGATCTGCGAACCTTTCATAACGCGGATTACGTCTTGGGCAACATCCTTCGGTACGTCTACCGTTGAATGCTTTTCGTGAATTTCAATCGCGCCAATCATTTTTCCTGGCAAACCCGTTTCTCCGGCAATTGCCCCAAGTATGTCTTTGGCGCGTATCTTTTTGTTGTCGCCAATATTGATGACGATGCGTGCCATATTGTCATCGCCTGCACGTGGTTCGCGGCGTGGCCTGCGCTCGCGCATTTCGCGTCCGCCTGAAGACTCGCGTCCACGGCTTCCTCCATCACGCCCGCCGCGGCCGCCATCGCGCCCATAAGCTCCGTCACGGTCACCATAGGAACGGCGCTCATACTGGCTCTCCATGGAAAGTGTATCTTCTTTCTCGTCTGAACCCCCAATGCTCATTTTCACAAGTGCTGCGGCCACATCAATTGAATTACATTCTTCGCCGTCCACAAAGTTTTCCAAAAGCTGCACATATTTTTCAAGACCACCTTCCTGCATAGTAGCGCGGATCTTTTCAAAGAAAAGCGACGTACGGCTTTGCTCTACATCACTATATGTCGGGATTTTCTGACGTGGAATTTTCGTCTTTGTATAGCGTTGAATATCATTCAGTTTATAGAAGTCACGCGGTCCGACGAAGGTAAACGCGCGCCCCGAGCGTCCGGCTCGACCTGTCCGGCCAATGCGGTGAACATATGATTCTTCATCCTGCGGCACATCGTAATTAAAAACCGCTTCTACATCGTCGACGTCAATCCCACGCGCAGCAACGTCTGTCGCTACCAGCAGCTCTACCTGCCCGCTGCGGAATTTTTTCATCACTTGGTCGCGTTGTGCCTGACGCAGATCACCATGAAGACCGTCAGCCGAATAGCCGCGCGCCTGCAAGTGATTAATCACTTCTTCGACAACACGTTTTGTATTGCAGAAAACAAGTGCAAGCTTTACATTGTGCAGATCTACCAGACGGGAAAGAACTTCAAGTTTGTCGCGCTCGCGCACTTCAAAGTATGCTTGGTCAATCTTGGGAATAGTGAGCTGTGTGTGCTCAACTTTTACATGCTCTGGGTTTGTCTGATATTTTTTTGTCAGATCAAGAATTGGCTTTGGCATCGTAGCCGAGAAGAATACCGTCTGACGGCCCTCCGGCGTTTCTTTTAAAATCGTTTCAATGTCATCACGGAAGCCCATATCGAGCATTTCGTCTGCTTCATCAAGTACAAGCATTTTGATGTTTTCAAGTTTCAGCGTTCCGCGCTGAATATGATCCATCACGCGCCCTGGTGTTCCGATTACAACATTGACACCACGGTACAGCGCCGAAATTTGCCGCTCAATTGATTGCCCGCCGTATACAGGCAGGAGTGAAACCCCTTTTTTATATTTACCAAGTTTTGAAATTTCCTCAGCCACCTGGATAGCAAGTTCGCGTGTAGGGCAGAGGACAATTGCCTGCACATGCCGCTTGGTAGTATCGAGCATTTCTAAAAGCGGGATGCCAAAAGCCGCAGTTTTTCCTGTCCCTGTCTGCGCCTGACCAATCACATCGCCACCCTTGAGCAGCACGGGGATAGCAGCTGACTGGATGGGCGAAGCTTCTTCAAAGCCCATTTCTGAAACTGCTTTTAAAACTTCTTTTGAAAGCTCTAATTCATCAAATTTTAATTTTACCATTGTTTTCTTTTTAAAACTATTAATGGAGTTGACGTCATTCTTCGGGCAGGAAATTGGAGAGTAAATCTGCGGCTCGTATATAACGGTGAATTCTTTAAAAGCCAGTGACTCTTAACCTGCATTCTTATTGTAAAAATACTCTAAAAAAAACTGACATTATGAAACTCCTCCTACACCATAGTAGTGTTAAGAGCGACATTCAATGTTAAAATATAAGAAGAAAACTAACCCGGCTTTATATTACACATTTCACAATATAATTGATTGGAAAAACTATATGGTTAGGGCTTCTGCGCCACAAGTAACCGTGTAGGGATGATACGCCAGAAACGTGTCCGCGTCAACTCTATTTCCGCCATATCAGCCTCATGGCAAAGCTCCTCATACAGTTCCATATCACGCTGATCGAGGATCGCCAGAGTGCCGCCCGGTTTTAAAACGCGGATCATTTCCTTCATGGCACGCTTGCGTCCGGCTTCATCATTGAGCGTATGTAGTGCCCAGCCGGACACAACGACATCAAATGTTTCTTTCGGGAAGGGGAGCTGGTACAGATCGCCGGTTTTTAGAACGATTTTCTTCTCTGCCTGCTCGTACCGTGCGTTGTCCATCAAAATTTTAAAACCTTTGTCATTTACATCAATTCCAGTAATTATGCCGTCGGTCAATTCCCCTGCAATTGCAACAGTAAGCAAACCCTGACCGCAGCCGACATCCAGCACCTGCTCATAGCCTGTAAACGTCAGAGCCTCCAGCAATTTGTCGCGCATACGAAACTTATGGTAGCGGCTGCCCCAGAGCATCATGCCTGCCGAACCCAAATACATCAGCCCCGTCACAAAGCCTGCTGCGCCACCATAATGTGCTACACCCGGAT
>DASPKH010000392.1:0-34320 GCA_035628175.1 Patescibacteria group bacterium | reverse complement strand
AAAACAAAGGAGGCGGGAGAGCATGGAGCTCTTCCGCCTGACTTTATTATTACTGTATGGTAGAATCTACTTAGCCACAACGATCTCTTTGGCTTCAGTAAAAGGCCCTGAGATAATGCGGTAGTAATACACACCTGAGCTTAAGCTTTCCGTGTTCATTGGTACCTCATATGTACCTGGCTCAAGCTCCTGATTGACCAGGTGGCCTACAGGCGTACCCATTGCATTATAGACTTCAATCACCGTATGGCCTTTCAAGCCCACAGAGAACTGCACTGTAGCCATTGAGCCACCCGGCACTGGGTTAGGGCTAACGCTTTGAAGAGCATAGGTAATACCGCTGATATTGATACGGCGTACATCACCTCCGCACACAGGATTGACCGTCAGGAAGCCTGAGCGGGATTCAATCTTCAGGCATCGGTTATTGTATGCCGTTACCGTATGACGGATCTCCATACTGTCGATCGGCTGTCCGTTGAGGAAGGCGTCGAACTTCCATTTAGCGATGTTCAATGCGCCTGTTGACGGCAGTGTTGCATTCACGACCGACTCTACCGAGAAGCTGACTGTGCCAAGTGTACGGTTAATGTCTTTGCGTGTGATTACAAAGTCGCGCAGGTCAGTAGCAATGGATGACTCATCAAGCTGTACAAGCGTTGGGTTGTAGTTAAATGACACATCCAGGCGGCTGATACCGGCAAGAGCAAAGTTATCGCCATTGTCAATGGTAATGCCTGCTTCGATCTTATCGCCTACGTCTACTTTCAGACCGCGTGACATGGATGCCGTGCGTGTATAGTCACGGCTTTCAAAGGATACGTTCAGCGGCTGCGCATCTGCTGATACGGAACTTTCGATCATCAGCGTAGCAGTGTTCATGCCAACGACTGATGAGTTGACGCGGTAGCGTACTGTAGCCGTGCCGCCGTTTGCCGCAACTGTAAATGCCGTTGGCGTTGTGGCCGTGAACGTAGCGCCGTTTGACGGGTTTGTAACGGTGATGCTTTCAATAATTGCATCCGTGTTGTTGTCATTGCGGATCGTTACCACGAGTTCTCCGTCAGCATCTATACAGACAGGGGCTGATTCAAAATTTACGGCAATTCCTTCTGTCAGGCCGGCTCCCGTCCAGCGGGATGTTACCGTGTTATCGGCATCGCTTACCGGTGTTACGGATGCTTCCGCTGCTCCGCCGCGCGGGGCCACAAACTCTGCATTGATGTAGAGCGTATCTCCCTGCGCCAGTGTTACCGGTAAATTCAGTCCTGCTTTGTTGAAACGGAAACCTTCTGTACCAAAGCCCGTCATCACAGTGGAAATAGTTCCGGCAGGGGTAACTGTCAGATCGCTTATTACGACCGGCTCGCCTATTGTTGAGTCAGCGATTTTGTTATCCAGCTTCTGATTAATAATACGGATCTGTTTCTGACGAGGCGTCGCTGAATTGACAAGAGTTGAACCAAAGTTCATGTCCTCTGTTGCCAGAAGCGCTGTCGTTCCAATACCCATGAGCATTGCCTCTACATCCTCTTTATCGGTTACGATCTGGTAGTATGCATGATGGTCACCGGTTGCCGTTGGATTGAATGTAGCGTTCAATCTGAGCGTGTCACCTGGCTGTACAGTAACATTGGCAATAGGAGCTATCTCAAATGCTTCAGGATTAATACCCTTGTCCGTACGCTTTTTACCGCTGATGATACGTACTTCCTGATCTCCGGTATTGACAACAGTTACTGTTCCGCCTCCATAGGTACGGTTAATACGGCGTCTCTTCCAGTCATAATCACTTGGAACCAGGTTACCGGCTACTGTCTGTGCTGTTAATAATGCTACTGAATCCACATCTGGTCCAGTTTTGCGCGTATCACTGATAAAGTTGATATAGTCTGCATATTTTGCTGCCACATCAGATGTAAAGCTGATTATCAGCTGCTGTTCCTGCTGCGGCTGAAGGATCATCGGGTTTGCTTCTGTGATTGCAGGCCAGCCTGTCAGCGTAAACTGTGGCACTGTAGGAAGTGTATAACCTGTAACGGTTAACTGTACCTTCCCTGTATTTTTCACTATGATTGTCCGCTCAACCACTACTCCTGTAGGGTTGATCGCAAAGTCTGCATTGGAAACGTTGATCACCGGCTCGCCTACTTTGGCAAGCAGCTCAGCTCCTATTTTGTTACAGTCATTGATCTCGATCATCACGCTGTCGCGTACATTCTCATCTTCTGTCGGGGAACTGAAGATAATGTCAAAGCTCCGGCTCTCACCAGGCTCCAGTGTCTGTGGTAACTCAGGCTCAGACACCCAGCGGAAACGTGCTTTCCCGCGGATCTCCATTTTGGTAATGCGCTGCGGCATTGTTGTGCTTGTATTGCGCACGACCAGCTGCATGGTCTTTTCTTGGTTCACTTTCAGAAGGCCCCAGTTCAGGCTCGTTTCCGCCAGCCTTACCGCAGGGGCTGCATAGCTGATCGTTACTGTTGTATCATTACCGGCACGGTCTACAAAATACACATGCGCTAAAGCATCCTGCGAAGCATCCTCTACGCGCAGCTTCCAGTTCGTGGTGCGTGCATCACCAGGTACGAACTCCTCTACTTCCAGTAGATAATTTTTGCTTCCGTCAAGCAGGGAGACTGCGCGTAAGTTTGAGCGCTTAATAGTGTCATTTTCTGCTTTTGGCAGGTCTTCTACCTTGCCGTCATTTACGCTACCATCACACTGCTGAGTGAAACTGAAATCCGGAGCATCAGGATCACGTACTGACAGGTCACCCAGGGCCACACTTGTCGGATGCCCATACGAGTCAAATGAATCAAATCCATACGCATACGCTGCAAATGGCTTCTGAGCACGGATCTTGTACACTCCGTCCCCTGGCAGCGTTATGATTTTAGCATAATATTTTTTGGTATCTCCCGGGAAGCCCTTGAATGGTTCTGACGTGGCTCCAAAAACACTGCGTACAGACTTCCATACAAACTTTCCGTCGTTTACCGTAGCAAACTCAAGGTCATCCGGCATGGTGCCGTCAGCATTCCCCTCGAAAACAAGATTTACATAGTTTTCTTTAAAGCCCTGGCCGCCCTTGATGCCCGGTGTATTAAAAATAATCTCTTTCTGGTATTGCTCGATCGGTGTAAGGATCAGCTGGAAAGGGTCACTGGAGACTCCATCATCAGTTTGACCTGGGTTATAGGTCGTAATACTGATGGGCTTATCACCTTTAATCACGATAGGACGTGGATCTAGACCATCATCTAGCACACGGCCTTCATAGTAGCCTGATCCCTGTCTTCCACCTGCTGTTGATAATACGGCAAAAGGAATAGGATTGCCATCGCGATACAGTTTTGTGTTGGGTTCCTTAGCAAAAATTTTCATCATTGCATATTTTTTACGCTTCACAAACCTGCTAATGTGATACTCCTTCCCCCAGGTGTTAGTCGGAAGTTCCATTTCCATGATAAAGTCACAGGCAGCTACAGTCTCGGGAACATACGCGCACTGATTACCACTGACTACTGCAATTGGCTTAGTTGCAGTAAATTTACTGCCTGAAAGGTCAACAAAGATACCATTGGCCTTTTTACTTGCAAATGCAACGATATCACCTTTATTTAAACGGAAATTCTTGCTTTGGCCAATACGCATACCACCAACAGTCTGCGTACCCTGGCTACCGCCCAGTGTAAACGTCACAACTGTATTATCATATGGTGCAATCACAATCGTCTGGCTTGGCAGGTGCAGGCCTGCAAAGGCTCCTCCTGTCAAATCGGCAAATGAGGAAATAATATATTCTTTACCCAATGCTGAAGTTGGTATCGCCAGAAAACTATCACTAGTATAAACATATCGTGAAACGCCATAGACTACGATTGGAACAGGCGCAGTTACATGAATACCACGTCCTTTTCCCTCTGCATATGTTTGATCTTCAGTTTTTGCAATATCAGGCATACCGTTGCTCTCGTATGGCTGACCTTCACCAGGATACATGGTGAATTCAATGATATCGTTAGGCTTCGTAGTTTTCACATAGCGAACGCCCATTCCCGGTACTTCTACTGTACACTGTACAGCACTACCCGCAGAAACATATATCTTTAGTGAATTCTGTCCACCTTGCTCTGGAAAACAGACAGGGAATAAAAACCAAAAATCTGTTCCTGCATTGCTACTTGCGAGCAATGACGGTAGTTTCGAAGGATCAATATCCTCTTTTGCATGCACCTGAGGTGCTGTACTGAGGCATGCCATTAAAAACAGCAGCATCAGCACTAAGCCGTAGCGATTTTTCATAAGGTATTACCTTTAAAATGAAATATATTGATAAATGAATAATCTAATAAAAATTCAAAAAGAGAAACTACTATAATTTTATATCTACAAGATACAATTTTAAGTTTTCTTAAAAAAATTTCTGTGGTAGATTTCAATAATAACTTAATCGAAATTTTGTTACATTTCCTTGTAAGTTTATTTCAAACCATTTTAAAATCTATATCTTTCTCAAGAATGCTCTCTAAGAGTTCCTTACGTCGGCGCGCGCCCCATATTTCTATATCGGGCAGAGTTTGTTTAGTTGCTGCTTCTATTTGTAGTTCTATGGCAGAATCTTTTATGATGCATCCTACTGCTGTCACCACTTGTGCCTGCCTGCGGTCAAGTCCTTCAGCAATACGCAGAATTCCCGACAGAATTTTTACAACTCTTTGTGCATCGGGTGAAAGATGCTGAAAGTTTTCATGCTTTTTCTTGGGGTGGCTCTTGCGGTGATAGCGCGCCACATTTGCAATCAGTTCGGCTTCATCATTAGTAAAACCTGGCATCACCGTGTTTCGGATCATATAATAACTATGTTTATGATGCTGCTCTGGTGAGATATGATAGCCGACATCGTGCAGGATGGCAGCGGCCTCAAGCACCTCACGTTCAGTATCGCCAAGCTTGTGCAGAGACTGCAGTTCGTCGAATATTTTTAGAGAAAGATCCTTGACATGCTCAGCGTGCGTTTGATCAATTTTATACATATCGGCAATATGATATACTGTTTCATAGCGGAGATTGCTCAGATGATGGAATTCCTCAATCGCCTGCTGCTTATGCACAGTGTCAAACACAACCCCTTCGCGAAGCGCATAGCCCGAAATTACGATTTTCTGGATATTCAAGCCGAGGATTGCCTGCTCGAGGATGAGCGCGCCTGCATGAATAATATCAGCACGCTTTGGATCCATCCCCGGCAGTTTTACGCGATCGGCTGATGTTCTTGCGGCAATGACATCATTGACAGACTGTAGGATTTGCTCTTTTTTTACAATAATCCCATTGATGACTTCTGGAATCGGCTTTCCCTCGCGTGCCAGCACCATTGCAGCCAGTGTATGAATTGTTCCGGAACAACCCACGGCAACATCAAAGCCGTGCTTACCGATTACCTTAAAAACTGCGCCCCAATCACCGCGGATGTACTCACGGCATTCCTTTATCTGATCGGTGGTAATTTTCTCCGTTGGAAAAAACTTTTTTGCCAGGCGGATAGCACCAAGTTTCGCGCTATGGACATATTCTACATGGCCTTCGCGCCCGATAGTCGTTTCCGTCGAACCACCGCCAATGTCAATGGTCAGAGCGCGCTTGTGCACAATGGGTATAGCATGAATAGCGCCAATGTATATGAGACGCCCCTCCTCAATCCCTGAGACAACCTCCACACGCACGCCGGCCTCTTTTAAAGCCCGTTCTACAAATTCATCACGGTTTAGCGCTTCCCGTACGGCGCTTGTGGCAATAGCACGTACTGTAGCACCTTCCTTTTTGGCCATCTCGGCAAACCTTTGCAGAGCCTGTACACCACGATCCATCGCATCGCCGGAGAGGTATTTCATATCATTGCCAGAAGAGCCTAGCCGCACCATTTCCTTATCGCGGCTGTGGATCCTGAGCGCTCCCCGTCTATTGACCGATGCTATTACCATATGAAAGGAATTCGTGCCAAGGTCAATGGCGCCAATAAGCGGTAAAGGTTGTTTCATGCAGTGTGTCTTTAAAAGCTATAAGACCGAGTAATGGAGATTTTTCAAAGATTCGTTCCGACGAAAAACTTTTGGGCTGGTCGTGAAAATTACGAAACTTTTTAAAACTTTTTAAAACTTTCTAAAACATTTTACTTCTCCTTTTTCACTTTTTCCTTAGCTTCACCGCGTAGCACCACTATATCGTTTTTCTGGTATAAAATATCTTTCTGTTCTCGCTTCGGATGTTCATTTTTAAAACCCGGGCCGGTGCTCATATTTTTAAAGCCCGTAAAAATCGTTTTTGCTTGCCGAGGAGAAAGCCCAAGAAACCGCCTGAGAGCGCCAAGCACATACCCGACAGCTACTATAATACCTACAATAATAAGGAGAATGATAATCAGAATTTTCAGCATGAAAGATAGTCAGAATGCTTTTAAAAAACGTTGGATACTGTACATTATGACGGAGTTCTCACATTTCATTTTAGAATAATCTTTTTCTGCTATAATTTTACATGAATTTTAGTTTTTAAAACACGATCTGTTCCCATTTTTCAGGAATTTTTTCATGACAGGGCAACTCCACGCGCCCATCAGCCAGCCGACAGCGCACCGACTTACCTTTATAGATGTAATGCGAGGAATAGCCGTGCTTTTCATGATCGAGGCGCATATTCTGAATTCCATGCTCGATCCTGTTTTTGAAACGGGATTTGTGTACGAAGCCCTGAACCTGATGAGCGGGTTTGCTTCGGCCAGTTTTATTTTTTGCGCCGGCGCCGGCTTCTGGCTGGCACTTGAGCGGAAAGGCGATGATTTCCGCGCTTTTAAAAAGCCGCTCTGGCACTATCTGCGAAGGCTACTTTTTATACTTGCACTGGCGTACTGGCTGCATCTGCCGGTCTTTTCTTTTCAGCAAATACTACAGCTCCCGCGCGAACAGCTGACAGTGCTCTTGGAATGCAATGTGCTACAGCTCATCGTGGCTACATCACTTTTTTCGTTACTGCTATTTTTTTTACTGCCACGCCGGGATCTTTTAAAAAATGTCTATCTTGTAAGCGCTCTTTCTATATTTTTCAGTACCCCAGCTGTCTGGTCGCTTCGTCCATTAGATGTTATGCCCATGCCGATAGCGCTCTACTTTGCACAGCAGCCTATTTCAAAATTTCCACTTTTCCCGTGGAGCGGTTACCTACTGGCCGGTGCGGCCTTTACAGCGTTTTTTTTAAAAGCGGCAGATAAAGAACACTTTGCAAAGATTGCTGCATTGGTTTCCTTTGCGGGAATTTTTATTTTTCTGTATGGTTCACGCCTTGTGCCTTTTGAACTCTACGGCTATAATGACTGGTGGTACACATCGCCTGCACATTCACTATATCGCCTAAGTGGTGTGATCTGCGTATTTGCGTTGCTGTATCTGTTTCAGGAGTGGATTGCTTCCCAAAGGGTAGGAGCGTTCCTGATTAATGCCGGACAGGAATCACTATTTATTTATGTTTTCCACCTAATGATTGTCTACGGTTCGGTTTTAAACGCGGGCCTCAGCGCATTTTTAAAAGATTCTCTTTCACCAGTGCCCCTGATGCTTCTCATCGCTGCCGTTACATGGGTGTCTTCCGCGATAGCCTTCATGTGGAAATACTATAAAAAGCAATACCCCTCACGCGCGCAACATATTGCTATTGCGCTCTGGAGCTTGTTTTTGCTGGCATTTTCGCTTATTCCGGCGCAGCATATCGCTGCCCTGCACGAAACTTTTAAAAGCAGCCTTACAGCTCTGACTCTTTTATAAACAGGCTTGCTGTGGCTGCTGCAGCAAGCCCTCCCAGCATGTACAGGCCAACAGTCATCATAGCCGTTTGCGGTGTGCGTTTTGATGGGGCCTCACCAAGTCCCATAGGGCCCGGAAGTACGAGTGCACCTAGCCCCGCCGCCGCACCCAACGCCGCTCCACGAAGCCAGATATTTCCTTCATCACCTGCGCCAACGAGGCTATAATAGGCTGCGTTGCTAAGGAGGTCGCCGGCAAGAGTTGGTAAATATAGCTTATCCTCTCGTAGGGGATCTTGTCCTACCATTTCCATACCTTTGTTTATCGCGCGCTCACCGAGAATATCCATGCGTGGTGCGTCCTGCGGACGCGCATGGCGAAGGGCCTCATGTGCGGCTGTAAGAATCGATGCACCCACGGCTCCGCTCATAAGCGACTGGAATGAATTCATTACTTTTTCCGGTTTAGGTTTTAACTACTGCTTTCCTTTTCAAACCCCAGTGTATTTTTATTTGTTCCTTTTGAAAAAACAAAAGCAGGAAGAGGTACTTTCAATATCTTCCGGCTTCATTACTTTAAAATTTTTAAAAACGAATATCGGTCCTCGGCAGCGTTTCCATAATCCGTGCTTTTTCCTCTTCCGAAAAATTATTCCCAACCAGGATCAGCGTTCTTAGCTTCTTCATTTTTGAAAGGTTTTTTGGCATCTTCTCAAGCTTATTATCGCCAAGAGAAAGCAGTTCCAGCTTTGAAAGATTTGTGATGCTTTCTGGGATTTCCTCCAGCTGATTACTACCAATTGTCAGCGATCGCAATTCTTTTAAAAGCCCGATATTGTGAGGCAGTTCTTTTAAAAGATTATTGTCGAGATTCAGCGTACGAAGACTTTTTAAAAGTGTGATATTTTTTGGCAATTCCGCAATCTGGTTATTCGCGAGGAAAAGCGTTTGTAGTTTTTTTAAAGTTCCGATTTCAGCAGGTAAGCTTTTTAAAAGATTTTTGTCCAGTTCGATTGCCTGGAGCGACGCCATGCCGCCGATCTCGCGTGGGAGCATTTCAATTTTGTTGGAGGAAAGATCGAGGATCTTTAGCTTTTTTAAAAGGCCGATTTCGCGCGGAAGTGTTGCAATTTTGTTGCCGTCCAGGTCAATCTCACGCAGGTGCGGCAACGTGCCTAGCTCCTCGGAAAATTCCGTCAGCTTATTCTGCCTGAGGAATATTGCCTGCAGGTTTTTTAAAAGCCCGATCTCACGCGGAAGAGCCTCGATATTATTCTTCATCAGATTAGCAAATTGGAGCTTTTTTAAAAGCCCGAAATCAGGCGTGAGGTCGCGGATATCCTGCTGGCGCAAATTGATGTGGTACACCGAATCAGGATTTTTAATAGCCTCGCTGAGTGAATAATACACATCTTTCGTGGCCAGTGCCTTTTCGGAAATGGGCTGGGAAAAACTGCAAATGACAAACGCGGGAAGCAGAAGCAATGTATATTTTAGCATGTGGAATTTCGGATGTAATGGTTTAAAGATTCAATTCTACGTAAATGTCCTTGCGAAGTAGGGTCTCCCGACAAATCAATCGTAAACACTTTGACAGTGATTCTGTCTTTGCGATTTCCATATTGCAGGAGACCGCGCCTCGCAATGATAGTTTTAATTTAAAAAATTAGCACTAAAAAACAGCTCAAGACCGTACAACTTTTTTACGCTGCACGGCCTTGAGTTTAAAAAATCGGTGATTAGTCCTTTACAATTGTCTGCGAGTATTCGCGCCCACCGATTTTGATTTTCAGCACGTACATTCCTTTTGCAAGGTTCAGCCCCTCGGTGGAAAGGTTGAGCGAGTGTTTGCCTGCATTGAGCGGCTGGCTCATGAGCATTGCCACCTTTTTGCCGCTTACTTCAAAGAGTTCTGCTGTGACGGCTTCATCTTTCAGCAGCTCGAGAGTGAGCGTCAGCTGCGTTGTGAACGGGTTTGGAAAGACATTGATACCTGATTTCACAAGTGACTCATGAACGCCTGTCGGCTCCTGTACCAGCACCTCCACTTCATCCTGTGCCGAGCAGCCATCGCTGTTTTTCGCGATCACAGAATATGTGCCTGTTTTTGAAACAGTGATGGTGCGTGTTGTTTCGCCGGTATTCCACTGGTATGATGCAAATCCTGCACCTGCGTCCAGCGTCATCGTGCAGTTTTCGCAGATCATTGTGTCGGCTCCGAGGTTCACGGCAAGGTTTACAAGCGTTACGTTTACTGTGTCCATTGTGACGCAGCCTTCGCGTGTTGTCATTTTTACCCAATAGCTTCCCGGCTGAGTTGCTTCAAGGGAAACTGCTTTAGTGCCAGTGCTCCATTCGTAGTCGGCAAAGTCAACAAAACTCATTGGTCTTAAAAGCGTTTTTCCACCTTCACAGATCGTGCGATCAGCGCCGAGCGTTACCGCCGGAGCAAGCGAAACAAGGACAGAATCACGGTACTCGCAGCCGTCTGCATTCATCATCATCACTGAGTAGCGGCCTGTCTGCGTTACCGTGATCTGTGGTGTCCTAGCGCCAGTACTCCACTGGTATGAAGTAAATCCTTCCCCTGCGTTTAAAACTGCCTGTCCGCCTTCGCAGATCGCTGCTACTTCGGCAAGCTGTGGCTGTGGCGATGGTTTTACAAAAACCTGCACGGACGCTGTTTCCGAACACCCTGTTTCATTCAGAACTGTCACAGTGTACGTTCCGGCTTTTGATACTTCACGAACAGGGCCTGCTGCACCGTCATTCCACATATAGTTTTTAAAACCTTCAGGCGCTTTTAAAAGCGCTGTTTTGCCTTCGCAGATCGTTTGCGCTGCGCCAAGCGTCACAACAGGTTTTGGCAGGAAGGTAATGCGAACAGTGTCAGAAGCTTCACGCCCGTTATTACCAATTGCTTTTAAAATATATGTGCCGCTTTTGGTAATTGTGCGGACAGTTTCTGTGCTGCCGTCGCTCCAGATATTCTGCGCCTCTTTGTTGTCATATTTCAGCTGGATAAATGTTCCTTCGCACGCTGTAATGTCCGAGCCGAGCTCTACTTTCGGAGCAATTGCACCTGCACCCAGATGCTCTTTGCGTGCAATGACAACCGTTGTTGAAGCATTAAATGTTACGGCATTTCCTACAGCATCACGCTGTACGGCTGCATTGGTGCTGCTTGGATTCTGGAATGACAGGAACATAAAACGGTAGTCCGGCGAAAATGTGATGCCTGTTGGCTCGCTTCCTGTCGGGCTTGTTGCAAAAAGCTCTACTTTTGGGTTTTGCGGCGTGTGGTCATGGCGCACCATCCAGATGTGGTCGCGTCCGCCATCCTGCAGTACCCAGAGGTTTCCCTCGCCATCAAAGTCAAGGTTGTCATTCCCGACATCCCAGCGCTCAGTTGTAAAGCCTGTTTCATGGGTAAGCGGGTACATCTGGTTTGAAAGGAATATTTCGAGGTTTGAAACAGTCATCCCGTCGTCTTTAAAACGCCATGTTTCGCCGCGGCCCTTCTCCGTAAAATACACCATGCCGTTTTTCGGACTGATCTCAACATCTTCTACACCGCCAAAACGAGTGCCGAGCGTTCCGGCAAGCGTTGATGTCAGGTTGCGGTCAGACTTCGTTGTATTTGGCATCAGAACCCATGTTCCCGTTGTTGAAGTCGGGGAGTCGCGTTTTAAAACATAGAGATTTCCTGAATCAAGGCGTGTCTTTTTAAAAGCTACGAATTTGTAAACGCAGCCCGTACCACCGTCTTCGCCTTGGTAAAGCGTTACGCTATCCTTCGCCACAACCACGTTTTCGTGGCTCATGCGTCCGACGGCCCAGAGTTTATCAGGTTTTCCATCGCCATCAAAATCGCGGATTCCGCCCGTGACAGGATCAATTTCCACGTTCCAGCCAATATCCTGATAGCCGTCGCCATTTGCATCTCCTGTGGTGTATGTTTCTTCTGAGGTAATTACGGTTCCCCACGGGGTCACACCGCCGGAGCAATTTCTCACTGTCTGCACAACCGGCGCAAAATTCACTTTGCGGATCTGTGGTACTCGCCAGAGCGCTGTGAGCGGATCGAACTCAAGGTCAACAAGCGATACGCCGCCCGGAGTATTTTCGTGATTTACCGAGAGAACTCCCTTTGTGCTGCTTGTCATGTTATGCGGAATAAACCCGGTAAAGTCGTTGCCGTTCGGGATCAGCTCGTTGGTACCCGTATAGCGGTCGCGCTGTGATTTCATCAGCACCTGGAATGTATGCGTGCCTGCGGGGAAGTTGAAAGTCGGTTGCTGTGGTGTTGGTGTAACAGATGTAAAACAACTGATCTTGTCGCCCGTAGCGCAGGTAACATTGCTGCCTGTCGGCGTGAGTGCCTGCGGTGTTTCCTGAAGTGTGAGGTCAAGGTCAAAGCGCGTGTCAGTGCTCGTCGGAGTATTCTGGTGAATTTCCACGGCAAGCATATTTGCGCCCATTTTTAAAACCGAAGGGCTGATGTAGTATGTAATAAATTCATCTTCTTCTGCGCCCTCAACGTAGCTTCCAGCAAGCGTTTCATTGCTAATTGTGCCGCCCGGCATGTTATTGCGGAGAAGCTCGGTACCATTAAGGTAGATAACTGCGCCGTCGTCGCGTTTTAAACGCAGAGTCAGTGTTTTAAAACCAATAGTGTCAGCTATATTGAATGATTTGCGGAAATAGCTTGTGATATTTTTAAAAATAGCGCTTGGGCCGTGGCCAATCACCGTTACTTCGTCCCCATTGCCATAGCCAAGCGGCGCTTTGCCTTTAAACCATGCAGCATCGGTAAATGCAGGATGCATCCAGCTTTCGCCAGGAAGCGAACCGCCATCATAATATTTCCATTCGGTGCCAGCCGTAATAAGCTTTGCATCATTCTTTTTGCCTTTTAACTCAAGGTTAAAGCTGATGTCGGAGCTGCTCGCACGATCCTGGTGGATCTGCACTGCGAGCACATTTTTGCCTGCTACAAGCAGATTTTTATTTGCAGAAAAATTAAAGTAGGTTGATTCATTTGTGCCATCTACCGTTCCAGAAGCGTAGGTAAGATGTGTTACCAGCCCGGCTGGCATGTTCGAGCGAACGATCTCCGTTCCATTCAAATAGATAATCGCGCCGTCATCACGCATGAGCGATACAATGAGTGAATCCATCGCCGGGATCTGATCTACCGTGAATGTATGGCGGAAGAATGTGGCAGGAAATTTATTCGAAGAATTTGAGCCGAAGCTGACAACTGTCGCTTCATCGCCGTCGCCATAGCCAAGCTGTGCGGCGCCGAAATCCCACAGGCTATCGTTAAAATTCACGTCCTTCCAGTTAGCGCCCGGATCTGTTCCTTTATCAAAGTATTTCCAGAGCGAATTTTTTGCAACAGGGAATGTTCCCATTGGCGGCTGCGGGCGTACCAGCGTGTAGTATTCCACCACGAGCTGCGGAGCACGAGCAGTAGAAACGTTGTACGATTCTGCTACGCGTTTGCCACTTCCTGATACACGAACCACTAGTGAATTAAAAGCATTCCAGCCACTACGGTCTACAATCTCCTGGATGATCGGCGACAGGTCTGGAGTGCGCTGATCCGCGCCTGCCTGAAGAAGGGTCATCCATGGTGCAGGCGACCAGTTTACACTTGCTGTGGTGAGTGGGCGTGAGGAAATATTGCCCGCTGTGGATGTAAAGGTTGCCGCATTATCGCTCGCCTGTCCACGGAATACAAGGTTTGTGACGCCCGAGTGCGTTTCATCTACAGAAAATTGGATGTATGCACGCGAAATAGTTGCACCCTTTGGAATATTCAGGCCGTTAAAGCGCATCCCGACGAACTGGTTTGAGCCATCTTCTGTCAGCTCGAGATCACTGCTCGTGAGGTCCATTGCACCTGAAGAAATATTCTCCTCGGCATCATCATTTCCGTTATTTACGCGAACAGAAACCGTCGTTGGCATGACATACTGCACGGTCAGTTCAGCAGCATTTGCCGCAGAACCTTCATACGAGTCAGCAACGCGTTTGCCTGTTCCCGTGATAAAGATTGCAAGCGCATTATTTGCCCTCCAGCCCGCACGGCTCACGATTTCCTGCACTACGTTTTTAAAATCTGCTGTTCTTTGTGCCGGGCCACGCTCGTCAATAATTGTCCATGGTGCAGGGCTCCATTGGGCGCTTGCAGACGTCATTGGACGTGATGATACCGTGTAGGCTGCATTGGCAAATGTTGCTGCATTGTTTACAGCTTCACCACGAATTGTTAGCGTAGTGGCTTCTGTATTCACTTCATCGGCACGAAACTGAATATGCGCGCTTGTGATGATGGCCCCTGCCGGAATATTCAGACTCGCAAAACGAAAACCGAGGATCTGCACTCCGGCTCCTTCGCTTGTCATCTCAAGGTCAGAGCTATCAAAGTCAATTGCACCCGTGGCAACGACTTCTTCCATATCGTCCGTTGCCTGGCTGACCTTCGCCGAAACGGTCGTCACCTGCGCCTGTACAGCAACGCCGGAAGACAGCATTGCAGCAAGAAAAAGAGCTGATACACCGCTCTTTTTAAAAAAAGAAGTACACTGTTTTTTCACAATGTTTTCTCCGAAAATTTTATAAAACTTTGGCTTTTAAATGAGTTGCACAAAGTTATGACTGGGGTGTTATGGAAGTATTACGGGGACTTTATGAAATAGCAAGATTACATGGGTGCAGTTTTTAAAAAGCGTAACACTGAGGTTTTACCCCCTTTTTAAAGAAATCATAACAGAGGAATAATCATGCGAAAGGCTATTTTTACAGATAATTTTTAAAACTGTTTCCTGTAAAAATACATTTCGAACATTATGGCAGTAGAGCTCAACCTCGGCGGAAAAAATTACCAGTACACACCACGCCATCCATATCGCGAGACAGTTGTGGCAAATGGCGAATGCGCTTTTAAAGTAGAAGCGCCCGACGGCTCCGTGCTCTGCACAATAGAAGGCGACAGCGGAAATGCCGCCGAAAAGAAAATCAGACGTCTCACCGACCTCAGTCAGGAAGAAGCTCTTGCGCTTCTGCGCTATGGATTTTTCAGTCCGAATGGCGTGCAGCCAGTGCTTTCTGCCGAATTTGTCCAGACCAGGCCGGACACATCAGCTGGCTTTTTAAAAAGGCTAACAATGATCTTTCGCCGCGAGCAGAGAAATACTCTCAGCAATGTATAGTGGTTTTTTTAAGCATTTTATCTTTAAATTATAAAGCTTCTTCCGGTACTACGATCCTCCTTTTATGTTTAAAAACCAGTATTCCGACTTCCTTACTGCACTCAACGCACGCCGGATCACTCTGCTAACAGCAGTGGGGATCGCCGTCTCAGCTGTTAGTGCAGCCGGGCTTTTGCACGATGCAGGAACCTATCTTTTTGTACTGCAATCGCATTCGTTCGCAGATACGCTTATCACCATCTTTAGTTGTGCATTTGCTGCTATACTGGCTATTGCGGTGATTTTTAAAAGCGGAAGATCAGAAGCAGGTAAGGCCGAATCGCTACAAACAGACTACGACCTTATCACCGGCGTGCTCAATTCTGCCGTCGCCACGATTTTTATTACGGATAGCCACGGTAAAGTTATCCGTATGAATAAGGCCGGTGAGGAATTAATTTTAAAAAGTGAAGCGGCGATTAAGGGTTTATTCATCTGGGATATACTTTCTGCAACTGGCAGCGACACAGGGATTCTTCGGTATTCTTTTGAAGGAATTTTAAAAAGTGGGGATAAAAGGAAGATTGAAACGCATCATTCTTTTAAAAGTACGGCTCAGACAATCGAGTGGAGCAGCGCGCGTATTTCCGATCCGGCACATGATAGCCTTTATATTGCTTTTACAGGCAAGGATATTACCGAAAGACGCAGGAATGAATTTGAAAGAATGCAACGGGAGGAGGAAGCGCTTGAGCAAATCTACCAGACAGGTCAGAAAACCAAAACACTCGATACAATCCTCAATGTTACACCAGACCTGATCCTGATGATGAGCCGCAACGGGAAATTCCTGTATATGAGCCTTTCTGCAGCGAGTTTTTTTAAAACTTCGCAGGAGAATATTGCCGGGAAAACATGGCGGGAATTGAATTTTCCGGCAGAAATAATGGAGCGTTTCGACCGTGAACGAAACTGGGTTTGCGCTACAGCCACAACGTTTGCCGGTGAACTGATTCTTTTAAAAGATTCTCAGCAACAATATTTTGAATATATCATTCACCCGATCTTCTCTGATATGGGCAACACGGAGTCCGTCGTGATCACCATGCGTGACGTGACCGAGCGAACGATAAAAGATGAATTACTGCGCAAAAGCGAAGAGCAGTACCGCACGCTGCTCACGCGCCTGCCAATCCCTGTTGGGCTATATGACAGCGAAAAGATCCTCTACGTCAATCCTGCAGCAGCTGATCTTTTAAAAGCTCAATCGCCGAATGAAATTATCGGGCAGCATCCGCTGTCAATTGTCCACCCGACGCTGTATGAGGAAAGTATCGAGAGAATGACGGCGTTTTTTAAAGGCGAAGTTACGGAAAACAAAGGGCTGGAATGGAAATATGTTGATGTGAAAAATGGTGAAATTGACGTGGAGCTTTCTTCTATCGCGGTAAAATATGCAGGTAAAACAGCAATAATGACGACCGCGCGCGACATTACGCAACATAAAAAAGCAGAACAGCAGATCATCGAGCAGGCAGCTCTTTTAAACAAGGCGCAGGATGCAATTTTTGTGGAAGATCTCGATGGCGGAATTGCTTTCTGGAATAAAAGCGCGGAAAGCCTGTACGGTTGGAAATCAGGGGAAATTATCGGGAAAAGTTCTGCACAGCTATATTCTTCACCAGCTGATTTTAAAAACACGCGGGAGCATGTGCTGAATTCAGGTGAATGGACAGGCGAACTACACAATACATCGCGTAGCGGCAACGAGATAATCGTGCAAAGCCGCTGGACGCTCGTGCATGACGACCTTGGCCGCCCGAAATCTATCCTTATCATCAATACAGACATTACTGCAAAACTTCACTTTGAAAAGCAGGCTCTTCGTGCGCAGCGGCTGGAAAGCATTGGCAGGATGGTTGGAGGAATTGCTCATGATCTCAATAACACGCTTGCGCCAATACAGCTTTCTGTGGATATGCTGCGCCTGCCAATCAAACAGGAGCAGACAGCGCGTATGCTGGATATTATCGAAACCAGCGCTCGCAACAGCGCCGGAATGGTGCGCCAGATGTTGCTTTTTGCACGGGGAAACGATGGAAAACGCGAGCGCGTAAATGCCGCGAAAGTGCTGAGTGATGTGGAAAAAGTAATTATGGAAACATTTCCAGTTACTATTCACACGGCTCTTGTGTGGGATAGCGACCTGTGGGATTTCATGGGTGACGAAACCCAATTCCATCAGATTATTACAAATCTTTGTGTCAATGCAAAAGATGCACTGGATGCACAAGGCTCAATAAAAATTACCGCAAGAAATATACGGCTGGAAGAAGCTGACCGCAACATTCATATTGAAGCGCAGCCGGGGCCGTATATTATGGTGGAAGTTTCTGATACGGGTTCGGGCATTCCACCGGAGATCCTTGAAAAAATCTTCGAGCCGTTTTTTACAACTAAGGAAATCGGCAAAGGAACAGGGCTTGGACTTTCGACCGTAATGGCGATCGTCAAAAATCACGGCGGCTTTTTAAACGTGAAAAGCGAGCTGGGCAAGGGAACAACATTTACGATCTATATTCCTGCGCTTGCGCAAAACAAACTTTTAAAAAGCGATACTCCACAGGCTACACCAGTAAAAACTACTGCACACGGTCCTTCCTCTAAATCAGTCATTCTTATTGTAGAAGATGAAGAAGCCGTTCGCGAGATGATAACAATGATGCTGGAGCGCAATGGTTACTCTGTACTCGGTGCGGAAAATGGCGAGCAGGCGCTTGAAATTTACCACAAATATATGAATTCCATCCAACTGGTGATTACTGACATGATGATGCCCGTCATGGATGGCGAAGCGACAATTAAAGCTTTAAAAAAGCACAATCCCAAAGTAAAAATTATCGCATCCAGCGCCGTTCACGAAAAGTACCAGCACCTCACTACTACAGGCGCCGTCTTGGATTTCCTTCCGAAACCATATACGTCGTCAAAGCTGCTCGGTGTTCTGGAAAAAGCGCTGAATGAAAAACTCGCGACAGTATAAATGTGGCAGTTTATAAATAATAACAACCTGAACGAGAGTTTTCAAAACTCAGTCCGACTCTACCGATGGAATTTCTATGACGAAAATCGCCCCGTGGCCGGCTTTGCTTTCAGCAAAAACAGTGCCGCCGTGGAGCTCAACGATTTGCTTAGAAATGTACAGCCCAAGCCCCGTTGAACTCTCGCCGCCGGTTGGTTTCGCTGTAAGTTTGCGGAATTTTCCAAAGAGTTTTTCCATATCTTCCCGTGTCAGCCCCGGCCCTTGGTCTTTTACCTCAAAACGGATTTTTCCGTTGTGTTTTAAAAGCCTGATGGTAATAAGCGCTTCGGCAGGGGAATATTTAATGCCATTGCTCACGAGGTTTTCCATCGCCTCGCGAAGCCTCATAGCATCAGCATTTACGAAAAATTCATCCCCGTCGTCCAACGCCAGGTTAAGTGTTTGTCCTTTGCTTTCTGCCTGATGTTGATTCTGGTAGACTATTGCTGAGGCAAGCTCATACATATCGGTAAATTCGAGCTTCAGTTCCAATTTCCCCGACTCAGCCGCCGATGAGTTCAGCAGGCCCGTCACGAGCTTTAGCATATGTGCCGAGAGTTCGCAGATCTGTCCGGCCATTTCACGCTGTTCGTTATTTTCCGACTCATCTTTTAAAATCTTTGAAAGGCCGATAACAGCGCCAAGTGGGTTCTTAAGGTCATGAGAAGCGATTCCCATCAGTTCAGATTTCAATTCATTCGCCTCTTTTAAAGCGCTCACCGTGATTTGGTGTATATGTGAGTGCGCCACCAGTAAATGATACACATCGAGCACCCTCCACTCACCATGCGGAAATTCAACAATGACTGGATCATCAAAGGAACGCCGCGCAAGGGCCTTTTCGACAGCCAGGATAATGGGAGTGTCCGAAGAAAGCAGGAGTAATTCCTCGCTTTCTACCATTTCAAAAAGATTGCCAATAGACTTTTTTAAAAAGAGGTCAAGACTAAATGGCCGGCTCAGCGCTTCAAAAAATATCCTGCGCGATAGTGCACCAATATAGCTCTTATCAGTGTTATATAGAATAATACCAGGTATGGCGGGATTACTCTGTAAAAACTCCGACACAGCCTCCACCGGATCATTTTCCTGGAATGAAGATTCGTTTAGAGGAAGCTCAGCGATAACCGAATCTATATGAAGCGGCTGACTCTGATTGCCAAAATAACGGTGCAGGCGGTTATGCTCATGGACCATCGTGCCTGGGTGCAATTCAGTATAATTCATTCTGCTGGAAGGGCTTCTAAAAATTAATGCTTGTGCGAGATTGTGGCTATGCTAATTTACACAACTCACCACACTATTCCTCCGGAAAATTTAATGTTAAGAAATGGTTTTCTTGATCTCTCAACGTCTAATATTCGCCGCCAATTTTTCTCTTTAAAAACCTCACACCTTTTAAAAGCGGAAGCCTTTCCGGTTTCGCGGAAATATCTGCCGTATCGGTCAGCGTTTTTAAAAACGCGATGATATTAGACTTCTCGCTTTCGCTCAAATTCAGCTTGTCCGATGGCAATGTTTGATTTGGAACGTCGAGGCCAATTCCCGCGCCTCCGCCGAGGTCATAAAACTCAATCACATCCTCCAGCGTTTTAAAAATTCCGTTGTGCATGTATGGTGCGGTAAGTATAATATTCCGCAGCGTGGGCGTTTTAAAAGCGGCCTTGTGCAATTGCATTTTATGAACGTTAAATCGCCCTTGGTCTCCATCAAGCTTGTTGTTTTTAAAACCAACCGGGTGCGCTGGAACACCGATTATTTCAAACTCCGTTTCCGTAAAATCCGGCGGTACGGTTCCGTTGAAAAGCGGCATAAAATGGCACGTTCCACATTTTGCTTTCCCCATAAAAACATTGAATCCATTCTTTTCAGATGCTGAGAGTGCAGATTTTTCGCCGCGCATGAATTTGTCAAACCGCGAATTCATGCTTGTAAGCGAACGGACATAAGCTGCGAGCGCCGTACGGATATTTCGTTCATTCACTGCATTTCCCCCAAATGCCTTTTTAAAAAGTGCAGAATATTCGTTGCTTTCGCTCAATTCGCTCACAGCCTTATCAAGCGAACTATGCATTTCATCAACGTTATTTAAAACCGCTGTAGCCTGATCTTCTAAAAAGCTCGTACGCAAGTCGTAAAACGTGCTGCGCTGCAAACCTGCATTAATCACCGTTGGTGCATTGCGCGGAACGTCATTTTTAAAATTGAAGCCGATACTTTTTGCACGACCATCGGTGAAAGCAAGTTCTGGCTTATGGCACGAAGCGCACGCACGTTGGCCATTGCCAGACAGGACAGGATCGAAAAAGAGCAGTTTCCCAAGCTCGATTTTTTGCGGCGAAATATCCTGCGCATATGATGGCGCGAAATATTCAGGTTTAAAAGCGTCACGCGCGAAAATTGTTTCAGCGTGTGCAGAAACAGGTTTTAATGAGCCTGAAGGTTCAATTTTTAAGAGTGTCTGGAGTTTTGTCAGTGATACTGAGAGTGGATTTGCATATTCACTGATGAATGTAATCCTGTCGAACGAATCGAAGTCATTATTTTTTAAAAGAAAGTCGTTCGTCTGTGCAGCAAGCTTTTTAATAGCAGAAAATTCGTTTTTAAAAGAATTATCGTCTCTATAGAAATTCAAAACTTCATCAATTGTTCCTATTGCCGATCGCGCTTCAGAAATGGAATAAAATGCGACGGGCGAATCAAATCCCACCAGCCCAAGCGCAATTACACGCACAATTTCACTTTTTAACGCTGCGAAAACATGAGCATCACTCACCTGCTGATCGGCTACCATTTTCCGCAAACGGCGTGTGTCTGAGCGAAGTCCGCTTATAAGTATCAGCGCTTTTGCTTCAGACTCTTTTAAAAATTGTGGAAAAAGCAGTTCTTCTATCACCTGAAAACCCGTCGGCTCAATCGTCACTTGGTTTGGATCGTCTTCTTCTACTTTTGGGATTGCCGCGCCGTTCATATTTTCTGCCGTCACAGGATTGTAAAATTCAGCGAGATATTCCACTTTTTTATACGACAAGCGGCTTTTAAAAAACTTCTCGTGAATGGTTTTTTCATCATGATTATTTTTAACAGCAGCTTCTAGTTCAGCGAGAGCAGAATCAAGCTTGTGAAGATTAGCAATGTAATGCGCTTTTACTTTTTCGGCAGACATATTTTTAAAGGAATTTTCACACTGCTGCGAACATGCTGTGATAAAAAGCAAAAAAAGAAAAGGGAAAAATCTACTCATAGCTTTTTAAAATGTGGTTTTAAAAATAGAATACAGAAAGCCGCACAAGCCAGATGGCCCATGCGGCTTTCAATATACATGTGGTGAAGATTATTTCGGAAGGCCTTTTAGCATAAGTATCTGGCTTGCCTGGTTTTCGTCAGGGCGTTTTGAACCACTGTCAGGATTTTTGTATTTATCGCCTCTCCATGAATGAGGCTGGACGGCAAGCATAAATGTATTTGCAGAACTTGTTTCAGCAGAAACATCAATGAGTGCACCGTATTCCCATGTGCCGAATTTTGAGTCACCGCCAACGTTATATTTTGCATCGCCGCGCTTGTGGTCTAGCTCCATTACGACTTTCATTTGCTTGCTTGCTATATCGTACTGGTAGATGTATGCGTCGTGGGTTTCGTCGCCATAGCCGTTCGGGTCCTCCTGGATATAGACATAATTTGTGGCTACCATGATATTATCAGGATTCTGAAATTTCCCTGCAATTCCGCTTCTGTCGTCGCCGTCCAGGATTACTTCCAGCGTTCCTTTCAGCGGATTTTTCGCATCAAGTACAAGGCGGTATACGCGGCCGTATTTCGTGCGGGAATAATCTGCATTTGCCTGGGTATTGTTCTGGCCTGTCACTGTGAAATACAATTCGCGGCCACGCTGTCCTGCATTTTTGCGGTAATCGATATCTTCTACGCGGCCAAACTGGATGGACTTTAGCTCTGTAGACTTCGTGTTGAATTCCGTAGGAGCCAGTGACTTTTGGTTTGGTATCTGGCGGAATTCTACAGCGTAGCTCTGACCAGCCACCATATCACGTTCCTTAATATTGTCATTTGTGCGTGCAAGAACATAGAGATTTCCGTTATTTAAGTCGCCACTATTTCCTACGTACATTGCAACCTGTCCACCGTGTTCACCAGAATCATCATCACCGATAATGACCACTGTTTTATCAGAGTATGCTGATTTCGGAAGTGGAACGGCGTTTTCGGTACTCCAGCGGCCGAATGCTTTTAAAATCTGAGAATTTTTTGAAACAGGGTCAACTGCATGAATTTCAGAATCTGGACCAGACTCGCCGCATGTAATGAATGTCGGGCCAAAGCCGTGCTCGGCGGGTGTTGCCATCGTTGCTGAACAGAGGCGATACATCCCACCGTCAGAATTTAAAATGTATTCACCTTTTACCGGCTTGAATGTTTTGTCAAGCGTGACGCGAGAAACGGAGAAATTATCCTCGTGATTGACAAGGAAAGAATACGTGCCGTCACTGTTTTTTAAAAGCCCGGCACCGTCAGCGGAACCGCCGAATATGAAATTTGGCGATTGCTCGAATGTGTCGTCGCTTCCCATGAGCGAGTAGACTTCCAGGCCCGGCATCACATTTTTTACGAGCGCGGGCGTCACGGAGTGATTTTTTAAAATAACGTCGGTTTGTCCCGGAAGCGTTACATCATTTTCTTCGCAACCAGCGATGCCAAGTAGAATTGTTGAGCCTACAAGCGCAGCGTTTTTAAAATGCGTAGACTTTCGCATGTTTTTCCTTTTTTAAAATTGTAGTATTACGGTGAGAATTATTGCTGCAAAGTTACGCGGCGAATATTACGGGAGTTTTGCGCGGGGATTACGGGAAATATATGAAATTGTAAGCAATTGTAATTTTTTGAAAGTAGTCTGAATAAGAATGATTATGTAAAACAAAAAAGCCGCAGTAGTTTTTAAAACTACTACAGCTTTTCAAAAGAACATTTCCTTTTAAAAAGGATCATCTCACCACAACTACTTTTCGCATGAGCTGTACATCTGGAGCTGTAAGAATAATGTAATATGTGCCACTTGCAAGCTGATGATCCGCTGTTTTTAAAATCAATGAATGACTTCCGCCTGCTATGTTTCCTTGTAAAAGAGTTGCTATCGTGCGGCCTGAAATATCGCTCAGTGTGATGGTCACCGGGGAATATACCGGCGTTTCAAAGCTGATGCGTGTTTCCTCGCTGAATGGATTTGGTTCGCCGGTTTTTAAAAGGTATCTATTCATTTCTGCTGTTTCGCTGATGCCAGTGGCAATATCTACCAGTACCTCTCGAGAGAGAGCACTGCCGCATTCGTTGATAGCGCGAACTGTATAGATGCCTGCATCGTCGCCCGTCACATTTGCTTTATGATATGTGGCAAGTGTGGCACCCGGAATATCGTTGCCGGTGCGCATCCACTGGTACGACGTAGCATTCTGCGCCTGTACCGTAAGCGTAAGTGTACCACCTTCATTCAACGAAACATCCTGAGGTTGAGCAGTGATAGTAGCAAGCTGCTGTACCGTGATATTTGCAGTTTGCGAAATAACCTCGCCGCATGCGTTACGAACAATGACACGATACGCGCCTGTAGCCGATGGAGAAAATGTTGTGCCTGTAGCTTCTGTGATATCCTGGTTGTCTTTTTGCCACTGGTAGGTAAGATTATCACCGGCAGCAGTTATGAAAATCGGCGTAGACTGCCCCTGGCAGATTATCTGTGAAACGGGATGAGTAATGATGGCTGCAGTTGCTCTAATAGTCAGCGCTGCATTAGATGATGGCATCCCTGTGGAAGAAGAGCCGAGAGACACTATTACATTGTAATCTCCTGCATCTGCTGTTGTTGGGTTTTGAATACGCAACACTGGCCCGGTAGCTCCATTGATACGTGAATTATTTACCAGATTTACCGTACCCTTACGCCACTGATAGCTGATTGACATAGTCCCGCTTGACGGCTGGGCAGCGACGCTGAATGTAACAGCAGTATCACCCTCACACACTGTTTTTGCCACCGGCTGCGAGGTAATGGTTACTCCCGGTACGGAGATAGAAACCTGACGTGACGTAAGTGCACCGCAGAGACCATTGACAAGCACAAAATAGCGGCTGGCTGTATCTGTTGGCTGGAGATTTTGGATCATAAGTACATTGGACTGGGTACCGCTCACGCGCGCGGATTCGCTCAGTGGCTGATTACCACGATACCACTGGAAGGTTGCTCCTGGCGGCGTAATAGCCTCAACGCTCAAGCGCACCGTCTGCCCAAATGCTGTGAACTGGTCTTCCGGCTCGTCTATGATTGTTGTAATGGGATAAACAACGACTGTTGCTGAGTCTGATACAATTTGTGGGAAAAACTCCACATCTGAAGAAACCACTACGCGGTACTGGCCGCTTTGTGTTACGTTTGAATTTGGAATAAGGAGTGCTGCAGAAGTTGCGCCTGGGATATTGACGCCATCACGCTGCCACTGGTAACGGATACCTGCACCTTCTGCATTGGACTGCAGCTGAATGTGACGTCCCGCGCAGATATACGCCGAGCGTGGTTGTATAGTGAATCTCGGTGACTGGAATTCATAAAAAGAAACTGTGCCACTTATCTCATTTGCCACAATGATCATGGCGCGGCCTGTCGGACTTTCTTTTTCAGAAATAAATATCAGTCCTTCTGGCCCGAGATCTCCCGCTGCCGGGTTTGATACCGTTGCATTATTGACTGTAATTGATGTTGCTTTTGTAAAATCACGTGAATTAATATAATCCACAAAACGCGGTTGAAGGGGATTCGTGACATCATACATCATCACACCACCCACACGCTCCAGGCCAATAAATGCAAACGTGCTGATGCCGATTTTTCCTATAGCCACACCTTCCGGCTCCGGCCCTTTGGCAGAGCTGCGGCTATCAAAATTATTATTAGAGTTGCTGACATTGAAAAACTGCGGGAAAAGCTGGGCGGTGCGCGTTTCAAAATCAGAACCCGAGTCAAACACAAGGTTACCATTTTCATCACGAATCGAGAATGAACGCCCACCAA
Organism: Patescibacteria group bacterium; assembly: GCA_035628175.1. Lineage (GTDB taxonomy): Bacteria > Bacteroidota > Ignavibacteria > Kapaibacteriales > DASPKH01 > DASPKH01. The sequence continues at coordinate 9,163 of DASPKH010000392.1, read as the reverse complement.
AAGCTAGGAGCATATCCTTATCGCCGTCACCGTCAATATCTCCTCCAGCGAATGTTGTATTCAGGCGGCCAAGATTTGCGTTATTTTTTAAAGAAGCAGCATTCGGGAATGCTATAGGGTCTAAAATTATACTGTTCGCACCTATACGGGCTTCTTCAGCGAAAGCAGAATATTCACGTGCATCGCCTTCATTTGCCGTTACGTAATATGTTTTGCCGCCCGTTGTGAACGAGGTAATTGCATCCGGCATATACATACCGAAGGCAGGCCAATTGCGGATATTGATTTTTCCGATGGACGATGTGCTGTCACGGTCGCTTGCATCGAGGCCGTTTGGAATATCAAATTTGATAAGGCCCAAAATGATCGGCCCACCTTCCGCTGCGAGTGAAATGCTTCCATTGCCTGCTATCGGTGCGGCATTTAAGCCAAAATCATTGTCATTGATGACTGCATACGTTACCGAGTCAATTTGCGCCAGCCCCTCAATTTTGTCATTGCCTGTGTAGCCGAGCGACGGCACGTTTAAAACTTTTCTTTTAAAAACAGGGCGAACACCCTTTGCATACAACTGCGAAAGCGTCAGGTTTTCGATTGTTTCGTTGCCGTTTAAGACGGGCGGACTAGTCAGAAGGTTAGTCGCGCCGAGCAGGTTCATTTCAAACATGTATTTGCGCGCATCACTCCCCACTTTAGAATCGCGCTCAATAACCATGAATTTCCCGTTGCCAATAGAAACTGCATCACCGATTTTATCCACTTCGTTTTTCCAGTCAAAAATCGGGTAGAGATATTCGCCTACCACGGTTTCTGTCGTCATGTCAAATTCCAGAATACGAAGGTTGCCGGAAGTTTTCGACGTTGCGTCGGTGCCATTATCGGGATTGTCAATTGGGCTTTGGATAAAAGCATACACTTTATTTCCCTGCATGGCGATTGCCTCAAAACCACGGTTCGCGCGTCGGCGCGCATAGACCGCAGGAAGCTTTTCATCGCCAAAAGTGCCAAGCGGCTGGCCAACAGAAGCCGCCGTTCCAGCGGGAACAAATCGTTTTAAAAGTGTGCCGGAAGAATTGAATTTATAAATCGCCGGGCGATATTCGTCGCACAGCCAGAAATTGCCCGCTGCATCAATAGCAATTCCCTCAAGATCAGCGCCCATCGGGTCATTCTGAAGGCGATTGCCAAAAAGGTCGACTGGGATTTCATCCGTGTACGCCGTATTATTTGCTCCAGCCTGTAGGTTTGGCAAACCGCTAATTGGCGTTGTGCCATCAGCTCTTTTTAAAAATATCGTCTGCGTTACATTCATCGCACCGGTTGATTTATTCAGCTCGAACCTTGTAAGCCGGGCCTGATAATTCGGCAGCGCAAACGGACGGGCACTTGTAATTCCATTAATTGTTGTAGGTTCGCCGTTTGGCCCGCGGTCGCCATGTGTGATGAATTTTAAATTGCCATTCGGCGCGATTCCTTCAAAAAATAAACCAGAAAAACCTCCAAGCTTAATCTGCTGTCCGCCAGTCGTTGTACCGATGACTGGACGATCGGTGAATTCAAAGTTCTGTACTCGTGGCAATCCGATGCTGTGGTCTTTTAAACCCAGCGGCTGAATTTCCAAAACGGTCGCTGTCGCAATATCAACTTTCGCAACTGCATTATTCTCCTGGAGCGTGACGTACGCGGTTTTGCTGTCCTCGAAAATAGTGATATATTCCGGCTCAATGTCCTGTGCCACGGTTGCATTCGGCCCAAAAATGCGGATGCCCACCGCCATCAGCGAATCCTTTGCGGAATTCCAGCGCGAAAATCCTGCGTTTTGTACTGTCGCATTAGCAACGCCATTGCTGATATTGATAACGGAAACTGTGCCTTCCGGGTCAACCGTGTATGCGGCGTTTGGCTCGCCTTCGTTTGCCGTCAGCACGTATCTGCCGTCAGGTGTAAATACCACCATATCCGGCAGCGCGCCCACTGTCACTTCTTTTAAAAACTGTCCGTTCGTTGTAAAGAACACGACCTTGCCGTTGGTCTCGCGCACAGCGCTTTCGACAGCTACTGCTACAACGCCATTTTTCACAGCGACGGAATTAACGCCTGCGCCGTAGGACGTGAGGTTGATATTGCCTATCAGTACAGGATTTGCAGGATTTTTAATATCAAGAATCTGCACCTGCGCCGCAATAGCGCTCACCATAAATAAACGTTGCGCTTGCGGGTCGTGCGCTACGATTTCAGCCGCTCCAACATTATACAGTCCCGTAGAATATCGCCCGACGAGCTGCATCGAGCGCGCACTCTGCTGCGCTTCGACTATAGTACCGGAAAGGAAAAGCGCCGCACCAAATGCAAGTGAGACAGTTTTTTTAAAAGAATTCAAAAGCGAAGAAAAGTTCATGTGTTGCCTTTTGTAAAACAAAAAAACGGTTTTTTCAATTCGCAAAGTTCGCTAAACGATATTATCGCAACATTGCCACGATATTATGCTTTCGTAAATACTTTTAAAAGCTAGCGTCTTTAAAAATACCGTTAAAATATATCCCACCAAATTTTCTTTTAAAAATTTCTTAAGAATCTTTTTAGAACAAAAAAGGGAATGCTTTTTAAAAGCATTCCCTTTATTATTTCTTAAAAAAAACTAAAGTTCTTAAAACTTTTAGCGAAGTACATTCACTGATTGTGTAGCAATGCCGGTCGGAGTGATGACCTGTACGAAATACATACCGTTTGCAAGGTTGGATGTATTCAGGTTAAAGTCATAATATCCGTCGAGCTGGTGTACATTTTCAATATATGTTGAGTTTAATGTGCCAAGTGCATCAAAAACCCGGATAGTCACATTGCCTGATGTTGGCAGATAGTAGCTGATCGTTGTTGTAACCTGTGCCGGATTTGGATATGCACCTATCGTAAGTGTTTCTGCTGCGGCTATGTCCTCTGCTATACCAAGTGGCTTCTGAGCAGCATATACAGCGTTTACCGGATCATAGTGCGTCCAGCCTTTATCCCAGCGTGCAGAAACTTCGCCGCCTGTAGCAAAAGCGCCACGGTAGCTTACTTTTTCAAAGAATTCATCATCAATTGCAACAATATTGCCTGTTTTTATAAATGATGCTGTGTTTAAAAAGTTTGCATCAGCCTGTGGGCGTGGATCAAATCCTAATTCACTGTTGTCATACATCAGGAACGGGTTGACAAGTTTGGCATCATTATTTGGATTACCCGTTGACATTATCACTTCATTTGCTGCTGCAGAATTTGTAAGGAGCGACTGAACATTATCAGCAGGAGCAGTACCCCCCCACACAGTTTTTACTCCAAACCATGAGTTGTTTTTAACCTGTAGTGAATCGTTTAAAGCTGCGCGTGTTGAATTGTTGAGAATCTGGATACCTGACGGCCAGCCTACAAATACTGAGTTAAACAGAGACATGCGTGAGTTACGGCGGATCTGAATAGCCGAACCAAACCGTGAGCTATACTGGTTATTACCTGACGTCCAGGTCATGTCCTCTACAGGGCCGATACCTGTTATATTTGAAAAGATTGGGTGCGTGTATGGGGTCGCTTCCGTACCCTGGCTATTATTGTCAGACTCAAAATGCTGACTTGTAGACTGATCTGCAACTTTAGGGTCGCGTTTTGCTATTGCAAACTGTACTTTTCCCCGGAATCCAAAGTCAGTATCAAAATCATCATCAAGCGTGCGATATGCAATAATGTGTTTTGCATTTACCGTACCGCCAAACCACTCGAATGCATCATCATTATTATAGGATGCCTGCACGTGATTAATGACAGTTCTACTTCCAACGCCACCAAGAGTAAGTGAATTTAATTCCTCATTAGCAAAAGCTGCGATACCGGCAAATTCAATACGAACATACTCGAGAACGCCGCTTGAATCATTGTCATCATTACCACCGTACCAGCCTTTCACTTTTGCTGCGTCGGCTATACCACCTTCAAGAGAAGCTTCGCCACCCGGAGAATTGATTGTAGCGCGCCCGCAGATAAGGATGCCGCCCCAGTCGCCTGCTGCGCGCTCGCCCGGACGTGCCGAGCTGGTAAAGATGATCGGCAGCTGGCGTGTGCCTTTGGCGTAGATTTTTCCACCACGGTTGATACACAGCGCCGAGTTTTCACCGACCTGGTCACCCAGAATAATGGTGCCCGGCTGGATATTCAGCGTTGCGCCATTTTCGACATATACATATCCTTTCAAAGCATAGATCTTTGTATTTACAAGCGATATATTACCGGTAATAGAACCTTCAAGAACTGAATCTGCTACCACTGCTTCAGGACGGATAATCGTAAACGGTGCATCATTCATGTCCATCATCGTTATGTCCAAGCTGCTATCAGCCGGATTAGCACGGACAATGCGAAGGAAGCCATTTGTCGTTTGCACCGCCGGGACGCGGAAACCTGCAGCAAAGCTACCAGTTCCTGCATTTGAAGAGCGAACATAGATCTTTCCATTCCTGTCCTTTAAGTCCTGCCATGGCCCATTAGCACCATCGCTGAACTGGAATCTCCAGAGACTGCTTGTCTGGCCATCGGCATAGGTAGCATTCCAGCTGATATCTACAGAAGTACCCGCGCGCAATACATCGCCACCTTTAGGTGAAATAAGTGTTACTGTTGGCTGTGCGGCAGCTTTAATTTCAAAAGCGGCATCATTTGCGTCCGATATCATTTCATTTACTGTATTATCAGCGTTTAAAAGTACGACTCGGATAAAGCCAGATGTTGTTGGGGTATTCGGCACAACAAATCCCGCAAACGTAGCGGTATCATGTGCTGAGGTAGCCGATGCTGTAAGGGTAATTCCATTGACCACAATATCTGTCCATGGGCCTGTAGCCGTCTGACCAAACTGGAATTTAAAGTTTGCGGATGTGTTTGTACCCCAATTTGTTATCCATTTGAGGGATGCTGTCTGGCCAACAGTGAGTACATCACCCCCTTTTGGTGAAACAAGTGTTACACCAGTTGGAATTGCAGAAAGCGCTGTGTACACTGCATTTTTTGGATCATATTCTGTCCAGCCCATATCCCAACGCTCTTCATTAGGATCAAAGGCTCCGCGGTAGCTTACTTTTTCAAAGAATGGGTCAGCGATAGGCACGGCCATATTCGTCTGAACAAAGGATGTTAGATTATTTAAAAACTGTGCATCTGGTGTTGGTTTTGGATTAAATGTCGGGCTATCAAACACAAATGGCAGTTCAAGTCCGGACCATGAAGTAAGATTACCTGCCTGATTTAAAACAAAATTGCCAAATGCGGGTGTTTCAATCCATGCTGTAGTAATCGTATTTGCAGGAGGATTGCTTCTCCACACCCGTTTTACACCGATCCATGTATTATTACGGAGTTGCATGGAGTCGTTCATTGCAGCGCGCGCCGTGTTATTGAGGATCTCAATTCCTGCCGGCCAGCCTACGAACAATGAATTAAAGATGGAAAGACGTGAGTTACGGCGGATCTGTGCTGCCGCGCCGAAGTTACGATTGAACTGATTAGCTGCAGTGCCAGTAGTCCACGATGTATCCTGTACCGGGCCAATAGCCGTTACGTTTGAAAATAGCGCCTGTGTATATGGTGTAGCTTCTGTACCTGTTCCATTGTTATCTGACTCGAATGTCTGGCTTGTCGAGGCGTCTGCTGTTTGACGATGGCGCTGAGAAAGGGCAAACTGCACTTTTCCGCTATAGCCGAAATCAGCATCAAAATCATCATCAAGAGTTGCTATAGCAATAAGGTGCTTTGCATTGACAGTACCCCCAAACCACTCAAATGCATCATCATTTCCGTAGGAGCACTGAATGTAATTTAAAACAGTTCTACGGCCAACGCCACCCATAGTTAATGAATTCAGTTCTTCATTAGCAAAGGCAGCGATACCAGCAAATTCAATACGAACATATTCAAGTACACCACTTGAATCATTATCGTCATTACCGCCGTACCAGCCACGTTTTGTGCTGCTGGATGATGGCTCTGCGATACCGCCCTCAAGCGCGGCTTCTCCACCGGCTGTATTAATACGGGCGCGACCACACATAAGGATACCGCCCCAGTCTCCTGCCGCACGCTCACCCGGTTTGGCTGAACTTGTGAAAATAATCGGGCGGAGCTTTGTACCTTTAGCATAGATCTTTCCGCCACGATTGATACAAAGTGCCGAGTTGGTACCAACTTGGCCTCCAACAACAATTGTACCCGGCTCAATCCGAAGAGTTGCACCGTCCTCTACGAATACATAGCCATCAAGACCATAGATTTTACTTGAGCTAAGAGTAACTGTACCTGTAATATTGCCCTTTAACACCGAGTCAATTTTTGTTGTTTCCGGCTGTTGAATTGTAAATGGAACATCATTATCATCAGAAATTGTAGTATTTAATGTGCCATCTGCATTCTGAAGTACTACGCGGACATATCCCGTGAATGTAGATTGACCCGGGACCCGAAAACCACCGGCAAACGTAGCAGCCCCACCAGCGCTTGTGTCTGAAGCTCGTACATAAACTGAACCGTTCCTATCTTTCAGGTCTACCCAGTCAGCATTGATATTGTCTCGATACTGGAATCTCCAGTTTGCTGTTTTTACTGTCCCCCAGTCGGTAGCTACCCAGCGGATATCCACGGAAGTACCTGCGCGGAGAGTTGCAGGGCCATTCGGAGCTACAAGCGTGACCGATGACGGCTGTGCGTACGCTGCCACTGCAGCGCATACAAAGGTTGCAAGAGAGAGAAGAAGTTTCTTCATCTGCTTCATTCCTTTAAAAGTTTTAAAAAGATTGATTTCGTTTGTTTCAATGGTAATATTGTCCTTTAAAAGAGACGATTGCTTGAAAAGCCGGCTCTTTTTATTGAAGCCTGTACCCGAGGCTAATGCTGAAATTGCGGCCGCGCAGGTTCGATGCGATACGCGCTCCGCCCTGCTCCCATATCAGCGGCTGATTTAAAAGATCGCGCACAACGAATTTTGCTTCAATTACATCAGCGATCGGCTGCACAATCGAGAAATCTATGACATCACGAGCAAGCTCATATACATGCGGGTCTTCAAAGTTATATGTTGGCTGGTCAGGAGTACCCTGCTGCGCTACCTGGATAATTCGGCGGCCATATGTGTTATAGCCAAGACTGAATGCCGTTTTAAAATTCGGCTCGATGAAAAAGAGGCTTGCATTCAGTGTGTATGGTGATTGCCCCCACATCTGGCGTTTATCTTCTACGCCACCCTGCATCACAGAAATCTCTGAATTTACAAGTGCAAGGTTCGTACTAATAATAAAGTTACTGAAGTACTCAGACAGAAAACCTAAGCTTTTGCGGAATTCAAGCTCCACACCATAGTTTTTTGCATCGCCCTGAGCATTATCAAATGTGCGTGCTATTTCGCCACCGCCTGTCGGTTTAATTGTTTCTTCAATAGCGTTTTTAAAGTTTTTATAAAACAGGCTTGCTGAGACCACTTCACCGATATTCGGGAAGATTTCAAAACGCAGGTCATAGTTATGAATAAGCGCACGATTCAGGTTTGGATTCCCGCCAATACGCGCCTGAGTCTGGAAGTCATAAAATTCAAATGGCGCAAATTCTCGAAGCGACGGACGTGTAAGCGTTTGCGAGGCCGACATACGGATATTCATATCTTCGGTAGCGCGGTAAATCAGGTTCACTGAAGGCAAAATGTCATTTGTGGTGAGGTTAGCATCGACTGGCCGGTTATCTACAGATGCCGTATTAAAGATGCGCTGGGTGCTATTTTCGAAACGCGCACCACCGACAAAGCGAAAGTCAAGACCACCCAGCTGGAATGGTGCATCAAGCATCAGGAATGCTGCTGAAAGGTTTTCTGAAGCATCATACATATCGCTTCTTTTTGAATCTTCCGAAATACCAAGCCCGTCCAATCTGAAATTCTCAGCGCGGAACAGCGAGTCCGGCGATTGTGCGAGATCAACGGTGAAATCCTGGTTTGGAACAACCGCCTGGCTTTGAATAATTGTAAAGGAACGCGCTCTGAATGTGCGATCTTTCTGCTCAAGCAATCCACCTACTTTAAATTTTAAAGAACCCACAGGAATACTTGCATTCACACCACCGCCTAAACCGCTCTCATTTAGCTCTGAGAAGAAGCGCCCGACTGACGTTCCATCGCCCTGTGCAGTCGGCTGGATGTCAGCGCGGAATGGCTCATCCTCAATTCCCAGCTCGCGGGAATAGCGAAGACGGCGAAAATCCGGCTGGTCGCGCGTAGATCTTGAGTAACCCAGCCTCCAGTCAAGGAGCGTACCGCCCATAAAGAAATCCTGAGGGAGCGTGTGTTCGCCGCCGAGCTGCGATGTCAAAAGCTCTTTTGAAACAAACTCAAAGCTCGAAAGCTGGAGGTCGCGGCGCTGGATGGAATCAACCTTTGCAAGTGTTATGGTTTCATCATCACTTGAGCGGTTGAATACGTTCTTAAAACTAATAGAAGAATGCGCGCCGATCTTATACGCAAGGTTTAAAAGTCCGCCAAGGCTTACTGAGCGTGTTGCCTGGCTCCCCACACCTGTAAAAAGGAAGCTGCGGTCGCCCATAATACCATTCCGCTCAATCCTGTTGATGCTGTAGCTGTTACCATAGTTTGCCGAAGCGATCACGCCCAAGTCATTATCGGCAATGTTAAAGATATTGCTGAAAGAAAGCCCGAAGCCTGAGTTAGGATTAGCTGTCAGCTGCTGGCGATTCCATACGGTGGTATTAAACGATTGCCCCATAGCCATCCACTGTTCGCGCTGGGCAGTATTATCTGCATTACGAATTGAGCGAAGCAGTGCATTCATGTCATCGCGTGAGGCAGGCATGCCCCCCGGCATAGCGCGCGTACCGTCGTCCACGCCGATCCAGTCATTTGCGCCACCCTGGTATGAATTGAATTCACCACTTTGAAATGTAGTGTTTGAATTATATGATGAGGAAGCGCTTACTTTTATACCAAATCCCTGTGGAAAATCAACTGTATTGAGCTGCACAAGTCCGCCCGCAAAATTGCCTGGAAGGTCAGGCGTAAAGGATTTCGTTACTGTAGCGTTTTCAAGAAATTCTGACGGGAACATGTCGAAAGCAAACGATTTCTTATCAGGTTCGGTCGATGTCA
>DASPKH010000391.1:0-3227 GCA_035628175.1 Patescibacteria group bacterium | reverse complement strand
GCAAGTGCACAGCTTAAATGTTGGAATATTTGGGTCTACTTATGCTTTGGGCTAACAACTCTATTACTATTTTCAAGTTTGTTTTTCATTTATAAAAGCCATTATCCAAAAACAAGCTCTCCAAATACATCGCTAATCTATTTTGGTACAATTGCAACACAAAAATTTGATGAGTTTAAAAAGAGAACATTAGATCTAAAGGACGAGGAATATTTAGATGACTTACTCTGCCAAGTTCACGTAAACTCTACAATTCTCGCAGATAAATTTAGTAATTTTAAAATTGCATTAATTTTATTAGCTTGCTCAATTATTCCGTGGTTAATATCGATTTATCTCTCTCACGCATATATAAAGTAAAATGGCACTTCTTGACACTTTAACTTCAGAAGTAGACACGATTTTGAATATAACTTGGGATGAACGCTCTGGAAATGTTATTCCAGAAACTACCGATGTTGTTTTAAGAAACGGTGCTGTAAAAATCGAGGCTACATTTTTATATGCTGACTTAGCCGGTTCTTCTATTTTAGCTAAACTTTGTCCTTGGGAGATAACAGCAAAAATCATTCGTGCATATTTAGATATATCTGTACGGCTAATTCGAACTCATGGAGGAGAAATCCGAAGCTTTGATGGTGATAGAGTTATGGGTATATTTACAGGAGATTCTCCTAATACATCTGCTGCTAATTGTGCACGGAAAATTGACTGGGTTGTCGAGAAAATTATTAATCCGAAGGCAAAAGCTAATTTTCAATCAATCAGAGAGAACGATATTCAAATAACACATTGTATTGGCATAGATAAAGGGGAAGTAAGAGCTGTACGCTCCGGAATAAGAAATAATAATGATCTTATATGGATAGGTAAAGCTCCAAGTTTCGCTGCCAAGCTCTCGGATATAAGAGATTATCCGTATTGTATTTATTTATCAAAGGAATCTTATAATAGGTTAAATGATTCAGCAAAGAAAAATGGAGACTTAAATATTTGGGAAAGTAAAACTGTGCAAATCAGTTCCGATTCATATACAGCCTATAGGACAAAATGTATATTAGAACCATAAACTAACTACTTTCTCTTTACTGAAATTCTATTATTCAACCCGTTTCACTTTCTTCGTCCCCTCATACAGATCATAGCGCACAAACCGGCATTCCAGCGGGCCATTGTACAGCGGGATTTTGCGCGAGGTGCGCAGGCCGACGGCTTTTAAAGCTTCGCGGTTGGACGTGAGCAGCCACGCTTCGTAGCCCTTGTACTTTTGCTTCAGCACGTCGCCGATCTGCTTGTAGAGCATTTCGACATCTACGTTTGTGAGGCGCTCGCCATAGGGCGGGTTCATCAGCACAAATCCGCCGCCTTCCGGTGGTGTCGTGTGCTCCAGCCGCCGCTCTTCTACTTTTATAAACTTCTCAAGCCCCGCGTTTCTAATATTATCGCGCGCGATCTCAATGGTGCGAAGCGAAATATCCGAGCCGACAATCTGGTGCGGAAATTCTTTTAAAACCGCATCATTCGCCTCTTTTAAAACCTTCGCCCACAGTTCCGCATCAAAGTCCGGCCAGTTTTTAAAACCAAAATTTTTGCGGAACATCTGTGGCGGGATTTTTAAAGCGAGCATTGCCGCTTCGATGAGGATTGTTCCGCTGCCGCACATCGGGTCTACGAGATTGCTCTGTCCCGTCCAGCCCGAAAGCAGCACCAGCCCGGCAGCCAAAACTTCATTCAGCGGCGCGATATTGGTATCTGTGCGGTAGCCGCGCTTGTGAAGCGAATCCCCTGAAGAATCCAGCGAAACCGTACACTCATCTTCAAAAATGTGGATATTCAGCCGGACAGTCGGATTATCCAGATCTACCGACGGGCGAACACCCGTTTTTTCGCGGAACTGATCTACGATCGCGTCTTTTGAAAGCTGCGTGACGTACTTCGAATGATTGAAAAACTGCGAACTCACCGCCGCATCAATCGCCAATGTGTCCGTTTCCTTTAAAATCTCGCTCCAGTCCAGTTCCTGCATCCCGTCATACAGCCCTTTTTCATTTTCAGCCGAAAAAGAATGGATCGGCAGCAGAATTCGCAGCGCCGTGCGCAGGTGCAGATTGGCGCGGTACATCATTTCGGTATCGCCCTCAAAGCGGACAGCACGTGTGAATGTAGTGACTTCTTGTGCTCCCAGCGCTTCAAGTTCTGCCGAGAGAATATCCTCAAGGCCAAAAAGCGTTTTTGCAACAAGTGTGTGGGTTTCGTTTTTAGAAGACATATATTTTTCGTGTGAACATTTTTAAAAATAAGGTGTTTATACGGTTTGGAATCATCTGATTCCTTTAAAAAGCGCTGTTATTGCGAGAAGGTCTCCCAACAAAGCAATCTGATGGTAAAGCTCGCAGCATTAGAATCGGATTGTCACGCCACGAAGACGACGGCTCGCAATAACAAAAAACTATTTTAAAAACCATTGAATTTTAAAATTATGAAAAATACTGTCGCTATCCTTGCTTTTCTTGGAATAATTACAGGAATTTCGGGTTGTTTAAAAGTTTCGGAAGATTCAGATAATCCGCCGGGCGGTGGAAATCCGCTTGATTCGCTCAGTGTTCCGGCCGATACATCGCGGATGCCACAGGATACAGTGCCATTCGATGTAGATACGATAGCGCTTCGTCGCGATACGGTCGACTTTAAGAATATTCCTGTAGCTACAGCCGGTTTTGCACATATTCCTGAGTTGCGCTACTCTCGCACAAAAGCCGACAGCATTGCGACATTAGCAAAAAAGTACGTCGGCACACCGTATGAGTACGGCAGCTGCGAGCCAGGCGGGTTTGACTGCTCAGGCTTTATTTACTATGTTTTTAAAAGCATGGGAATGGAGCTGCCGCGCTCATCTGAGGCGATGGCACCCGTTGGACGGGAAGTGGCTTTAAAGCAGGCGCGCAAAGGTGATCTTATCTTTTTTACCGGAACAGAACCGGGTGATAAAACCGTAGGGCATGCAGGCATCGTGATCAGTGATGCTGGAAGGCCGCTTGAATTCATTCATTCCTCCAGCGATAAAGAGGAAAATGGCGTGAAGATCACCAATTATGATGAAAGCGGCTATAGTAAGCGGTTTTTAAAAGTAACGCGTGTGCTGTAGTTTTTTAAAACTTCACCGCATATTCTAGCGCCGCTACAAATGCGCGCGTCAACCCATCCGGCCGCGCTTTCCGCGTCACAAA